>NZ_JBXWQW010000015.1:0-94593 GCF_059612585.1 Ruegeria sp. YKSF57
TGCGGGTGCTGGAACCGCGGCTCGGGGATTTCAACGATGATCTTCGGGCGAACGGCAAGGACGCGCTGCGCCAGCATCTGGCAGGTCAGATCGGGCCCGAGGATCGGCATCGCCTGCCCAGCTGAGCTACATCGCGCAGGGGGGGCTGGGAGTGCGGGGCAGGGGGCTGCATCCCAGTCGTGGCTCTGGATCGTCGTCCTCACCCCATCCCGGGCCTTGCGCATCCACCCGTCACCCGAGCGGCCTTCAAGAGATGGGCAGGCCGTCAAAGCGGTTGCCCCTGCAAGGTCGGCAGGGAACCTATTTCCGCCGGCGGCAAAGCCGCCTTTGCATCGCGAGACAAATAGCTTCCCTGCCGACCTCCTCCACGCTGTTCCGGCCCCGGTGAAGCCGGGGTGAAGGGGCAACCGCCCCGACGGCTCGGGTCTGCCCATGAAGGCCGCGCGGGATGACGCGCGGACGAGACAGGCCCGGAGGCAAGAAACCGATGACGATCCACACCCACGACGACGCGTATGAACCCGCCCATAGCGCATCCCAGACCGCCCATGCGCTCGACGAGCTTCAGCTCTATGGCTATCGCCCCTTTGACGAGCCCGATCCGCGCCCAATGCCCGATGGGCAGCGCCTCGCCGTCGCCGTCGCCGACATCTTCGACGCCCTCGTCGCGACCCTGGAAGACACCCGTATGGAACCCGACCTCGAAGAGGTGCTCTGGGGCCAGGTCAACCTCTTCCACCGCGCCACGGCACGGATCGAGCGGTCACTCGATGAGAACGAGCAGGCGCAGCGCCGCCTCCAGCGCGAGCAGGACGGCTCCGAGGTGAAATCCGTCGAACTCGAGCGCCTGACGGCTGAAGGCCTGACACTCGTCGAACGGCGCAACTGCATGGACATGATGCGCGATCACGCCGCCACCGAGTTCGTCCATCACACGGGATCGACCTGGCGACCCCGCACCGGATCGATGGTGAACCGCCAGCACATGACCGCAGCGCTCATCGACAGCCGCGACTTCCTGGCCGCCAAGCGCCGCGCCGAGACCGAGGTAATGCTTCCCGCAGGCCCCAAGGTCGCCCTCACCGGCGGGACCGATTTCAACGATCACCGCCTGATCTGGGGCAAGCTCGACCAGGTCCGGACCAAATATCCCGACATGGTCCTCCTGCACGGTGGCAGCCCGAAGGGCGCAGAGCTCATCGCCGCCAAATGGGCCGAAGCCCGGGGCGTGACGCAGGTGGCCTTCAAGCCCGACTGGACCAAGCACGCCAAGGCCGCGCCCTTCAAGCGCAACGACGCGATGCTGGATGTGCTCCCGGTCGGGGTCCTTGTCTTCCCCGGAACCGGTATCCAGGAAAACCTCGCCGACAAGGCCAAGAAGCTCGGCATCCCGGTCATGAAGTTCGAGAAGGGGGCGTGAGCCCCCGACTTCAATCCGGGACAGAACATTGTGGAAACGTCGAAGAGCGCTTGATATTGTGGTCTGGAGAGAGGCATCAACAACATGTTCGACACATCGCAGCAAATGGAAGTGTTCCCGACGACGGTCGATCTCAAGCGGATCGACCCGTCTCTCAACATGCGGCGCTTCTATCGAATGAGCGTTCAGCCGGACCTGTTTGGCGGCGCATGCCTCGTGCGGGAATGGGGCCGTATCGGGTTTCGAGGGCAGATGCTAATCGAACGGCACCCGGACGAGGGGCATGCTGTGACCGCCCTATTGAAGCTCGCAGCGACGAAGCATCGCCGAGGATACTTACGTTCTAGCTAGCTGATCTTTTGGGCTCTGATAGTCCAAGACCAGTCCCTGGGGTATCCACGCCTGAATGGTCGACTTCCACGGCAACGCCTTGAAATTCGATTGATAATCTCGGTGTCACTCCCTAAGGTTGTCGCAGGCCCAGAAAATGGGCGCGCATAGTTACAATGCGCATTGGGATACCGGGAGGCCAGGGTGGATAACGACAAGTCAGAACTTCGATGGGGAGTCGAGCAACGTCTCGAGTTCATAGAGTTCCGCTTGTTCTGGGAGGGGCATGTAAACCGGAGTGACCTCATGGATCAGTTCGGTGTCTCGGTCAACCAAGCGTCCACTGACCTGAATCGCTACATCGGCTTTGCTCCGGCGAACATGGTCTACGACAAGAGTGCGCGGACTTATGTGCGAGGCAGTGCTTTCCAACCACAATTTCTGGAACCTGATGCCAGTCGCTATCTAGCTCAGCTACGGTCCGTGGCCGAAAACATTCTTGACCGTGAAGACTCTTGGATCGCTAATCTTCCGTCCTTTGCCTCTGCGCCGACGCCGGTCCGTGGTGTTGACCCCGTGACGCTTCGGTCCGTTGTGGGAGCGATCAGGCGATCCGAAGAGATAGAGATACGATACCAGTCCCTTTCCAGCCCAGATCCGCGATGGCGTTGGATTGCGCCTCACGCGATTGCCTTCGATGGATTTCGCTGGCACGCCCGCGCGTTTTGTCTAACCGACGAGTGTTTCAAGGATTTCCTTCTCTCCCGGATGATTGAGATTCGTGGCTCACGCGAAAGCGGGACATCGGCCGATGATGATCTCGACTGGAATTCAGAAGTCGTCCTCGAAGTGGCTCCTCATCCCGAACTGTCAGAAACGCAGGCTAAGGTCATTGCCCTCGACTACGGGATGCGTGGCGGCAGCGCGAAGATAAAGGTGCGCCGCGCGCTGCTCTATTACGCGCTGAGGCGCTTGGGATTGGATACAGATCCCGCCGCCCGGCGCCCGCAAGACCAGCAGATCATATTATTGAATCGTAATGCTATTTTGGGAAGAGACTAAATGGGTGTGATACCTCAACCAGGTTCAGTCATTCATCTGCGCTCGACCACTTGGAAGGTGCTTGGCAGCTCTGCACTTAAACGTGGTTATCGCGAGATCCACTGTCGGGGCTTGTCAAGCATCGTTCGAGACAAAGAAGCTCGTTTTGTGTGGGATCTGGAAAAGGGTGCCCGTATTCTGGATCCGGCGGCGATTCAGCTCGTCTCAGACGCGTCTTCTGGTTTGATTGACTCCAAGTTGCATCTCGAGGCCGCGTTCCGAAATACACCAACCACTACCCGTCAACCACTCACTCTTGGTCGCGCCGCGATTGATGATCTTTCCTTTCAGCATCTGCCCGTGGAACGGGCTCTCGCCCAAGATCGGGTGCGGTTACTGATCGCGGATGATGTCGGTCTCGGGAAAACCCTAGAAGCAGGGCTAATTGCCTCTGAGCTTGTACTACGCGGGCGGGCGGACCGGATCCTCGTCGTCACGACACGGGCGATGCTCACCCAGTTCCAGAAGGAATTCTGGACCCGGTTCTCGATCCCACTGTCGCGCTTGGACAGCGCGGCGATCCGGCGTATGCGGAACCGGATCCCCGCCCACTATAATGTGTTCGATCAGTTCGACCGGTCCATCGTGTCGATCGACACGCTGAAGCGGGACGCCCAGATCCGGGACGCGATCAAGCACTCGTACTGGGACCTGATCATCATTGACGAGGCGCATAACGCGGCGGCGCGGAAAGCAGCGGCGGGGTCAAACTCTCAGCGGGCTGAGCTGGCGCAGCTTCTGTCTCGGCGAACCGACTCCCTGCTTCTGTTGACCGCGACGCCACATGACGGGTCGCAGGAGAGTTTCGCGAGCCTGATCGAGATGCTGGACCCGACCCGGGTTCCAGACCCGACCCGGTTGCACCGCTCCGATATCGAAGATCTGGTGGTTAGGCGGTTCCGGTCTGATAAGAACGTCGCTGCTGATATCGGTCAACAGGTCCCCAAGCGGGAACTCATCCGCAGAAATTTCCCCCTCAGCATCGAAGAGGAAATCGCCTATCAGTCGATCGCAGAGTTACGTCTGGACCTCGATGAACAGTCGACGCGGGGACGCGCGATTGATCTGTTCCGAACCACGCTGGCGAAAGCGATCTTCTCGAGCCCGGCTGCCTGCCTCGAGACTCTAGAGAGGCGCATCCGCGGAATCGAGAACGGAACCGCCCGTGGCACGGAAGAGGACCGGGATCGGCTCCGCGATCTCGCAGATCAGGTGGCGGCGATCGATACGGGGGCCTTCCGGAAGTATCAGGACCTTCTCAAAATGCTGCGGGACCTGCGTTGGACCGGAAAGGCGCCGCGGGACAGGATCGTCATCTTTTCAGAACGCATCGCCACCGTGTCCTGGCTCGCAGAGCGCCTTCAGGCTGATCTAGACCTGTCCGAGGGGCAAGTGGCGCGCGTGGATGGGGGAAGCGTCGAAGCGGATGTCCGGACCCAGGAAGTGATCGACGCCTTCGGGCAAGAGAAGTCCCCGATCCGGATCCTGATCGCCTCTGACATGGCGTCCGAGGGGCTCAACCTGCACTACCAGTGTCACCGGCTCATCCATTTCGACCTGCCGTGGTCTCTGCTGCGATTCCAGCAGCGCAACGGCCGGATCGATCGTTACGGTCAGGACCGCCCACCGCTGATTACCTATTTTGTGGGGGAGAGCACGCACCCGAAGGTGCGGCAGATGTGGGTTCTTGAAAAGCTCGTCGAAAAAGATGAAGCGGCCCAGTCCGGGGTTGGCGACCCCGCGGTCTTTCTCGGGAAAGGGGACGCTGACGAGGAAGAGGCTGTCGTCGCGGAAGCGGTTGCTGCCGGGATCGGCGAGGATGCGTTCGATGCCCAGATGAATGCCCGCGCGGACGAGGCCAAGACACAGATGTCCCTCGATGACGAGTTCGCCGCCCTCTTTGGGGACTACGCAGCCCCGGCCGAGTCCAAGGCGGATGAGATCCCCGCTGCTGAGGCGGCGCTGCCACGGCTCTTCCCAGATACCTTCAGCTATGCTGCCGCAATGATCGGCCGGCTGTCTCGCGCCGAGGAGCGTGCCTTCCCGTCTGCCCCCGACATCTCCCTGGGGGATCGGATGATCCGGATCGCGATTCCAGATGATATGCGGGCCCGAGATGGTTTCGGTTACGCGAGTGAAGGCGCGGTCGATAGTCGTTTCATGCCCGAAGAGGCGGTCGGTGCAGGGGACCGGATCGAATTGACTGATCAGGCTCAGGTAATCAACCGGGCGATCGATCATGCGAAGATGCAGGAGCGGTCCTGGCCGACCGTGCAATACCTCTGGGATGGTCACCCGATCCTCGAATGGTTCGCGGACCGGGCCAGCACCTTTTTCCCGGAGCATTCCGCTCCGGTCGCGCCGCTGAGTGCCCTCTCCAAGGGAGAGGTCGCGGTGGTGATGCATGGTGCGATCCCGAACGCGAACGGTGCCCCGGTTGTCGACCGGTGGGCTGTCGTGATCCAGGGGGCGGACGGGGATGTCCGTATCGAAGAGGTGCCGGACTTCATCGCCCGGGTCCGTCTCGCACAGGATACCCCCGGCCGTCCGGTGGAGGATCTGGGCCCTGCGCAGGCTGCGATCAAAACCTCTGTGGACCGGTTCCAGACCCATCTGCGCGGGCTCGGGAAAGAACGCGCGGCCCTGATCCAGCAGGATCTTGACGCGGTCCTGACCCGGCTCGGGGAGCTGGAGGGCCGGTTCCAGGCCCAGTTGACGCTCGATCTCGGCGAGGCAGTGGAGTCGACCGAGGGTCTCAGCGCGCTTGAAAAGAGACGACTGACGATACGGCGCGCGAAAGAGAAGAAGATCGAGGACCTGTTCAAGGACTGGACAGAGTGGTTTGAGCGGACCCGCCTGATGGTGGATGACCCCAACCCCTATGTCGATGTCAAAGCGGTATTTGTGGGGTGAGCGGATGGATCTGATCGGTATTGAAAACGAAGCCGAGTTCTTCCCGTCCGGGACGCTCTCCGATGTTCTGAAGGAGGAGCTTTCCGACATCACAGCCCGCTGGGCGGGTCTGGAAAAATCCGCCCATCCGATCGAGCGGCTGTCCCGGGTTGCGACCTCGACCATTGAAGCCCTTCGACAGATCCGGAACAGTTCGGACGCAGATCGCCGAACAGAATTGACCCGGGAGATGCACCACGCGCTGTTGGGCGCTCTCGGCTATGCCTGGAAACGAGAGGCTGCGTTCACCGCGCTGGCAGGCGCACCGGTTATTCCGATGATCTCGCGGGTGGCGGACGCTTCCGGTCGGGATGCGCTCTGGATTATCGAGGCGCCCCTTCAGCACGCCGAGGACGAGGCGGCGGATCCGCTAGGGGCGTGTTTTGCGCTGGATCAGTTTCCCGCCGATGCAGGCGAAGCGGCACTTCTTGACCGGACGATCGAATCCGTTCTGGCGGAGGGGGTGTTCGAGCTCGCCGACGGACCTCGCCATGTTATGGTCTTGGGGCTCTCCCAGATCGTTTTGATCGACAAGCGGAAATGGCCGGCCCGGTCCGTCCTACGCTTCGATCTTCAGGAAATCTTCACGCGCACGGACCGCGACACACTTACGGTCATGGCCTGCTTGATCTCGCGGGAGACCCGGGTGCCGGAACAGGGCGCACCAATCTCGGACCGGCTCGAAGAGGAGGCGCAGCGGAATGCCAACGCTGTCACCACCTCGCTGAAGCGCACGGTTCGGGACGCCATCGAACTCCTCGGCCAGGAAGTTCTGACTGTCACGGGCGGGAAGAACAAAGACGTCTGGATCGATGGACCGGAACTGTCGCGTGAGTGTCTGCGCTACATGTACCGGCTCCTCTTCCTGTTCTACGCTGAGGCGAACCCGCGACTGAACCTCCTGGACCTGAAAAATCCGATCTATGCGACGGGTTATTCCTTGGAAACGCTACGCGATCTGGAATCTGTGCCCCTGCGCACCACGGCGGACCGGGAGGGGACCTTCCTGTGGGAAAGCCTCCAGCAGACACTGACGCTGCTCTACACCGGGCTTGATCTCGCCGACGAGGAAAAGGGCAGCGGGCTGCGCTTGCCATCGGTAAAGGTATCCCTTCTCGACCCGGCGAGCACGCCGCTTCTGAACGGGCTGATGCTGCGCAACGAGGCGATCCAGAAGGTAATCCGGCTCCTCTCGCTCCGGTCCACCGGAAAGAGCACGGGCCGGATCTCCTATGCCAAGCTCGGGATCGGTCAGCTTGGTGCGGTCTATGAAACGCTAATTTCCTTCACGGGGGTCGTTGCGAAGACAGACCTCATCGAGCTAAAACCTCGAAAGGGGCGGTCGAACGACGCGGCCGAGGACGGGGGCGATGCGGACGCGCCAGATCTGGATGACGACGTCGAAGAAGATCTGTTCGGGGATGAGGAAGCCGAACAGGACGAGGCGTTCCGCCGCGACAAGGTCGATCCGCTCGCGCCAAGCTGGTTCGTGCCGCGCAGCCGGATCGGCGAGTTCGCGCCAGAAGAGATTGTGTTCAACGGTTCGGAAGCGCTGGTCTATCCCAAGGGGACCTTCATCTACCGCCTTGCCGGCCGGGACCGGGAAAAATCTGCATCCTACTACACCCCGGAACCGTTGGCGCGGCTCCTCGTCAAGCATGCGCTGATGGAGCGGTGCCGGGATCTGACCGCAGACGAACTTCTTGAACTCAAGATCCTCGAGCCGGCCATGGGTTCTGCGGCCTTTCTGGTCGAAACCACAAATCAGCTTGCCGATCTCTACCTCGAGCGGAAGCAGAAGGAGACTGGCACGACGATCCCCCAAGACAAGGTGGTCGTCGAGAAACAGAAGGTACGGGCCTATATCGCCGACCGGAACTGTTTTGGCGTCGACCTGAACCCGATTGCCGTGGAGCTGGGGGCGATCTCGCTTTGGCTGAACAGCCTCCATGCCAGCGACTTCTCGCCGTGGTTCGGGGATCAGCTTCATTCCGGGAACTCGTTGATAGGCGCCCGTCGCGCCTCCTATGCGCCAACTTGGCTCAGTGCCAGGACCCAAGCGGATCTCTGGCTCAACGCAAAGCCGGACGAGATCGGCTGGCGGAAACGCCTGCCCGAGAACCACGTCTGGCAGTGGTTGCTCCCCGCCAAGGACATGGCGAATTTCGACAAGGACAAGTCGATCAAACCCTTCGCTGGTGACGCGCAGGACCAGATCAAGGCCTGGCGGAAGGACGGCTTCTTCAAAAAGCTGGAACCGCATGAGATCAAGCTGGTTCAAAAGCTCAGCCGGATCGCCGAGGCGCTGTTCGACCAGGTCGCCGACGATCTCGCCAAGACCCGCGCCGCGGCAAATGATGCGATCACGCTCTGGCCGGACAAGGTCATCCCCGGCAACAAGGGCCTCGATTTCCATGCCAAGGAAAAGCTGAATGCCCACCTGATCGGGGCCGATCACGCGACCAACACGCTACCCTACAAGCGGCTCAAGACGGCGATGGATGCGTGGTGCGCGCTTTGGCTCTGGCCGCTGGACAAGGCGGACCTGCTTCCCAGCCGGGCGGAGTTCCTGCAGGGCATGGCCATGATCCTGGAAGGTGGCTTTACCCCGGACGGGTCACTGGCCGCCCCCAGCATGGATGAGTTCGCCGATCCGTCCCCCGACTTTCTGGACATGATGGAGCCCGACGCGCCTGCTCGGGATCTGTTCAAGGCCGCCGTCAAGCGGCAGGACAACCTGTTCCGCGAGACGAATGTCGAGGCGCTGATCGAGACCTTTGACTGGCTCGGTGTCGCAACCCGTGTGGCCGAGCGCGAGCGCTTTGTGCATTTCGACCTGATCTTTGCCGACATCATGAAGGCGCGGGGCGGGTTCGACCTGATCGTGGGGAACCCGCCTTGGGCCAAGCCCTCGTGGAACGAGGGGCTGGTGCTGGCGGACATCGATCCGCTCTATGCCGGGTTGTCGGCGTCGGACGCGAAGAAGGTTTTGCCCGAGGCGCTTCCGAAGGCGCCCTCCGTGCGGCGCGAAGGGCGGATGATCTCGGCGGAACGGGCGTTTTTGCAGGATTTCGTGTCGACCCGAGGGGCGATGGAGGTGACCTCGTCCGAGGTGATGAATCCCTTCGCTGGCGGCGGGTCAAACAATCTGTATCGCTGCTTTGTCGACTTGGCTTTTCGCGTAGTTTCACCAGAAGGATATTCGGCTCTAATTCATCAAGACGGACATCTCAGCGACCCGAGTTCGAAGGAGTTCCGACGACATTGGTACGGACATATTGCAAAGTACTTTGAGTGCCGAAATCAAATCAAGAGCAAGAACTTTCCCGAAGTAAATAATAATATACGGTTCTCGGTAAACATATATCGAGGATTGGAAAAAGAGCCATCGTTTGACCTTTTCTACGGGGCATTTCTGCCCTCTCAAATAGACGATTCCTACTCGCATGACGGTGCTGGTCCAGTTCCCGCAATCAAAAAGGGCGATGGTGCTTGGGATGTCCGCGGTCACAAAAAGAAAATTGTCCGTATTGACAGTAGGACGCTATCAACAATTTGTTCACTTTCTGAAAATGGGGACGTGCCATCCAACCAAGCACGTCTAATCCAACCTTATTCGACAGAGACGTTGGCCGTTTTTAAGCAGATGGCGGCGGCCAAGAAGCTCGAAAGTGCTCTTAAAAATTCGGAAACTAATTCTTTTGTCTCTGAAGGTGATAGTCTCGGATGGCAAATTTCAGCTGGATGGAATGAAACTTCTGCGCAAAAAGATGGGACGATCAAGCGTCAAACAGCTTTTCGAAGTGCTCAAAATCTAGTTTTTCAGGGGCCCTTGTTCTTCGTCGGAAATCCATTCTACAAGTCTCCAAAAGCAATTTGTAACACTAACAAAGCTTATGATGCTGTAGATTTGTGCGAGATTCCTGAGGACTACCTTCCCAGAACAAATTATGTAACAGATTTGAGCATTTCAGAATATCGCAGCAGGATGGCTCGTTGTTTATGGAATGGGACAAAAAGTCATTCGGATTTCTTCAGGATAGCCTTCCGTGCGATGATCAACCTTAACAATGAACGCAGTTTGGTTGGGGCAATGATTCCGCCAGCGACCACTCATGTGAACAGCGTTGAGAGCATAGCATTCGAGAATGAGAGTAACTTGTTGAATGCATGCGCATTGTACGTCTCCATCCCAATTGACTTCCTGATCAAGGCCAGCGGCAAACTGAATTTGCATGATAAAGACGCAAAAAGACTCCCGTGGATAGATGTGGGGCAAACCGCTCGAAGCCGAGGATTAAGATTAACTTGTCTTACATCAGCGTACCGCGATCTTTGGGACAGGCACGCTCCCAACATTTCAACCCTAACATGGTCATCGAGTGATCCGCGTTTGCTCATCGAAGGCCCGGTCCAAGGTCCGGCCACTTGGGACCGGACCGCAGGCCTTCGGACCGAATTCGCCCGCCGTATGGCGCTGGTCGAGATCGACGTGCTGGTCGCGCAGGCCCTCGGCCTGACCCTCGAGCAGCTGATCGAGATCTACCGGATCTACTTTCCGGTTCTGCAAGAGAACGAGGCGGGCACTTGGTACGACCAAAACGGCCGGATCGTCTGGACCTGCTCCAAGGGCCTGCCTGGCGTCGGCTGGCTCGACGAGCGCGGCAAAAGCCCCGGTCGCGCCGCCTGGGACAAGATCCTTGCCGATAACCCCTCGGAACTGACCTGCACCGCCATCGACGACACGATGCCCGGCGGCCCGCGCGAGGTCACCCGGCACTTTGTCGGCCCCTTCACCCAATGCGACCGGATCGAGGATTACCGCCGTGCGTGGGCCCATTTCGAGCGGCTGAAATCCGAAGAGGCCGCCTGACATGAACCCGATCCTCCTTGCCCGCCATGTCCAGGACAGCTTGCGCGAACTGGTCCATACGACATTGAATAGCACCAGCCCCGCTTTTGAAGGGATGGTGGACCGGTTCATCGACGAGCCAGCAAACTTCATCAAAGGTCCGTGGATCTCGGTCGACATGCCGTTCCGGCAGATCAAGGGGGCAGAAGACGGCAGCTGGCGGCAGCCTTTCCCCGACGTACCGCTCCGGTTTGCCCCCTATCAGCACCAGACGGATGCCTTTGCCAGGCTGAGCGGAGAGGCGATGCGCTCGACACTGGTTGCGACAGGGACCGGGTCGGGCAAGACGGAATCCTATTTGTGGCCGATCCTCGACCACTGTCGTCGGAACAAGGGGAAGCCCGGGATCAAGGCCATCCTGATCTACCCAATGAACGCGCTGGCCACCGACCAGGCGCGCCGGATTGCGGCGGCGATCTCCGAGATCGGGTCATTGGACGGCGTGCGGGCCGGCATCTATGCGGACGCAGAGCCACAGAACCCTGCGCATGAGGTGACGGCGGACAGCGTGATCACCCATCGCGAGACGATGCGGCGGAACCCGCCCGATATTCTGCTTACCAACTACAAGATGCTCGACTACCTCCTTCTGCGCGGTCGGGACAAGCCGCTGTGGGAAAAGAACGACCCGGAAACGCTGCGGTTTTTGGTGGTCGACGAAATGCACACTTTCGACGGGGCGCAGGGTGCGGATCTCGCCCTCCTGCTGCGCCGTCTGAAACACCGTCTAAGTACTCCGAAAGGTCATCTGATCTGCGTGGGGTCTTCGGCCACGCTTGGCGCGGGTGAAGACGCGAAGGTCGATCTTCGGCGTTATGCCGAAACCATTTTCGGCGAACCCTTCGATGAAGGGGCGGTTGTGACGGAGACACGGAAAACGCCGAACGAGGTGTTCGGAGACCCGGAATATGTGGATCGGCCGGACCCGGCGGAAATCCACACTGCCCTCCGCGAGGCCGAGGAAATGGATCAGGCTGACGCGGCGCTTCGACTCGCGACCGCCCTATTCCCGGACCGGACCGATCCGGATCTGGCCTTCATTGATGATGGCGCTGTTTCAGACCAAGCCTGGCGGATCGCGCTTGGTGAACGGCTGAAGGAGCATCATCTGTGTCAGCGGGTTCTCAAAATCATCGCCGAACACAAGGGCCCCGCCTCACTCGAGGCGATCGCCGCAGGGCTCGCACAGGTCCGGGTGCTTCGCGACTGGTCCGAAGTCGATCATCGTGCACTCGCGGAACTGGTCGTGGCGCTGGTCGCTTGGGCCCGGTCAGGTTCAGCAGAACGCCCACGTCCGCTATTCAACGTCCGGCTCCAGCTCTGGATCCGGGAAATGTCGAGGATGGTGACTAACCTGCCTCGAACCGAGGCAGCCGGTGTGCGATCGCAGATGAGCCTGTCCCATGCTCTTGATCTCGACCGACACACATTGCGCCGCTCCCTGCCGATCGTGAACTGTAACCGATGTGGGGCCACCGCCCATGTCGGGCGGTTGAACCCGAATTCAACCTCCTGCTGGGCCCCGCTCGAGCAGCTTTATGAAGAGTTCTTCGACGAGAGCGCAGGTGGAAAGATCCGACTTTTCTATCACGAAACGCTCGATCGAATGATCCCGGCGGCCGGTGGTGGTGTGCGGATTGTGAAGGGGCTGCTCGATGCAGAAAGCATCGAATTCACCCCGTCGGATCATGAAAACCTTGCGCCGGGTCCTTCCGCACCGGTTTGGATGTATGACCCGACGGACGCGGCGAGTGGGCGTATTGACCGGTCGTGTCCGGCCTGTGGACAGGCGCGCGGATTGCTCCTCTTCGGGATGCGAGCGGCCAGACTGACGACTGGGATCACAGGGACCCTCTACACCTCGGCACAGAACGAGGAAGAGCCAGAGGCGAAACCGCGCTTTCTCATGTTCTCCGATTCCGTCCAGGACGCGGCTCATCGTGCGGCGGTGGCCGAGACCCGTAACTCACTGTCGGTCTATCAGAAATCCCTCTTCACCGCCCTGCAGGAAGCTGAAACGGACGGGATGAGCCTCACTGACGTGATCGAGAAAACCCCTGCCGCGCAGCTCGATTTGCATGGACCGGACGCCTTTACGGCCCTTTACATCCCGAAAGAGCAGACTTGGCGTGGTCGGTACCAAGAGTTGATCCGGGACGGAACATCGATCACCGACACAGTCTTCCTAAATCACATGAAGCTACGCCTCGGGTGGGAGTACTTCGTGGACCTGAGCTATCGGTCGCATTTCAGCCATACGCTCGAAGCGAACGGCATGGTCGCGGCTGATGTCTCTGCCGATGTTCTGAGCGCTTCCGCACAGCGGCTCGCAAGCGAACTCAGGAACGATCTTCCTGGTGCCCCCGACATCGACCCTGCGCTTCTCGCCCGTTTCCTGTTCGGTGTAGTTCAACGTATGCGCCGCCAGGGCTCCGTCGCGCACCCCTATGTTGCCAGTGCGGTGGCAACAGCCTCGGGCGCGCGGGGTCTGAACTGGTTCGCATCAGCAATCCAAATGGGTGTTGGCAGGACTGGAACGCTTCCGATACCAGACAGCCGACGCGGCCTCGCGCCAATCCCAGTTACATTGGGTCATCCACCGCTCGGGTATGAGCGCATCACGAGGTCGCAGGGGGTGAGCTGGTATCGGGACTGGCTCTTCCGGACCCTCGGGGTGGCGGATCTCCGCTACGGAACGGACCCGGACACGATATATCCGATGGTTCTGCAGCGTCTCGAAGCCGACAGCATTCTGCGCCGGGTTAACGGCCCGGATGGGCAGAACCGGCACGCGTGGCTGATTGAACCGGACAAGGTCACGGTCTCGACCCGTACGATCGGGCTCACTTGTGACCGCTGCGGTCGGCAGGAGACGGTCCTCGCGGAGAACGAGGAGATCGCGGCAGGATCACCATGCACCAAGATCGGATGTACTGGGCATTTCGCGCTGGCAGGTGCTCCGCCACGCCCGGCGTTGCACCGATCTCTTCGGTCCGACCGAAACCACCGGGTGGTCGCGCGCGAACATACTGGGATCCTCGAAACCGATGAGCGATTGCGTGTCGAGACCGGGTTCATCAAGGATGAGACCCGGTGGGCGCCGAATCTGATTTCCGCCACACCGACTCTCGAAATGGGGATCGACATCGGGGATCTATCGACCTTGCTTCTGGGGTCGGTTCCACCTGAGGAAGCGAATTACGTGCAGCGGATGGGCCGGAGCGGTCGGCGCGACGGAAATGCCTTGAACATTGTCCTGGCCAATTCGCGAGCTCATGACCTTCAGTTCTGGGAAGATCCGACCCCGATGCTGGCGGGCCAGGTGCGCCCGCCTGGGGTCTTCCTTGCGGCCGAAGAAGTTCTTCTTCGCCAGGTGACAGCCTTTACACTCGATACCTATGTCGCGGCCACTGCGGAGGCGGGCGACTACGGGAAGGTGCGTGATGTCTTGAAGCGCCGCTCCTCCGGAGCGACGGAGGGGTTCCCTATCGAATGGCTGGACCTGGTCCACGACAGAGGGGATGAATTGGCGACCGCGTTTCTGGCGGGACTTCCGCCCGCCGTTCAGGCGCGCTCGGATCTCGTGGACCGGGTGCGCGGTTTCCTGATCAGTAGCGATCAAAGGTCGATTGGTTGGCGGATCGGCGCGGCGTTTGATGCCGCAGCCACGGAGAAGGCGCGGCTTATAGAGAAGCGGGAAGAGGCCACAAAAGAACTGAATCGGCTTCGGAAACGACGGGCAGAGCTGACAGATGAGGAGTTCGAGAAGCGCGAGGGTGAGATCGCGCGTGACCGGACCGAGATTAACCGGCTGATCCGCAGCGGGATCGATGATGTGGCCGTTATCAAGTTCCTTACCGATAAAGGGATCCTCCCAAACTACGCCTTCCCGGAAGAGGGCGTGAAACTCACCTCGATCCTCTCGCGCCGAAACGATCCGACCAAGACCGCATCGAAGGATGAGGATGGGCTTCTTTATGTTGAGTATTCCCGTCCAGCCAGCTCGGCCCTATCGGAGTTCGCACCGGGTCAGTTCTTCTATGCAAACGGGCGACAGGTTGAGATCGAGCGGATCGAGATCGGGAAGGAAGACCTGAGCCGTTGGACCTTCTGCCCCTCCTGCTCACATGTCGCGCACCGGATTGAAGGCATGGAAACCAGTACATGCCCGCGCTGTGGGGATGAAATGTGGTCCGATTCCGGGTCCAACCATGATGTCGTTCAGCTCAAGTCCGTGATCTCGGTGGACAGCGAGGAAAAGGCGGCGATCCGGGATGGCGATCAGCGCGACCAGAGACAATTCGACCGGGTTCTTATGCCATTCCACGGGCCGGAGCATATCCACACTTCCTGGTTCACCAGTCGAGAGAATGGCGCGCCGTTCGGGTTCGAGTTCCTGCCGCACTGCACCTTCCGGGATTTCAACTTCGGCCCGAAGTCCACGTTTCCAGGGCCGAAAATCGCCGGCGAAAAACGACCGGCGCAGCCGTTCCTGATCTGCCGCCATTGCGGCACGCTCCAAAAGCCGGCGAAAGATGAAGCAGATCGCGGAACCCACCCACCGAGCTGCAAGGTCATCCGCGAAACGGCACTCGCCCGCGAGAAATGGGAGACCGGCGTCTTTCTGATGCGGAACTTCGATACTGAAGCAATCCGGATCGTGATCCCGGTCGTTGGTGAGGCCGATGATGATGATCTGAAGAGCTTCGTCGCTGCGATCAACCTCGGGATGCGCAGACATTTCGCGGGGAAGGTCGACCATCTCCGCTCCACGATCTTCGCCGCCCAGCTCGACGGGATGACCACCGTCCGCAGCCTCTACCTCTATGATGCTGTCCCAGGCGGGTCCGGGTATCTGAGACAGGTCGGAGAGCACCCTGATACGATGCGGGCGGTGATCAGTCGCGCGGCTGAGGCGCTTCGGGACTGTCCTTGTAACCAGGAACCAGACCGAAACGGCTGTTTCCGTTGCGTGAAGCCCTACCGATCCCAGTTCGGGCCCGGCGAACCTGATCGGGATCGTGCACGTCAGATGATGGAAACGATCCTGCAGAAGTGGGATAGCCTCAACCGGACGGAGACTGGGATCGACGAGTCGATCCGGGGTGCCATGGTGGAGAGTGCCCTCGAGAAGCGGCTCCTGAACTCCCTTGCCGACCGGTATGGGAACGATGCGCTGACCCCTCAAGTCCTCTCAGGTGGGCGTCGCGGCTTTGTGTTGCGCGCTGGTCCTAAGGACCGGCCCCGGCTCTGGACGATCGAACCCCAAGTGCAGATCGATGCCCGTTTCAAGAACCTCCCTCGAAAACGGATCGACTTTCTCTTTACACCGGCGGGCCAAGCCGGTGCCTTGCCTGTCGTGCTCGAAATGGATGGCCTCGAATATCACGCGGACACAGTCGCCCAAGATCTTCTAGACCGGATCGAGATGATCCGGTCCGGTCAGGTCCGGGTCTGGACCCTCGCCTGGGCAGACCTAGATGCACAAAACCGAGCCTATCTCAATCCACTCGCGGAACCGGCCCTCAACGTGGAAAAGGTCGGACGACTCGCTAGGGTCTGCACCTTCCCCGGCTTCGCGACTCACATCGAAAGCGTCCGCGCACTCCAGGTCGAAAGCTCCCTCGAAGGGTTCTGGCACCTTCTGGACGGCGTAAGGGACGATGACGCTCCGAGCCGGTCGATCCTGACCAGGGGATTCGTTGCGACCGGGCGGCCGCTCGATCAACTGCCGCGGCAGGCCTCCCTTACGGAAGAAGGGCGCCAGTTCCTTCTCACGCCGGGGCTGACGGATCATGTTGGGGCTGGAGCGCTTGACCTATATTTGGCATGCAAACAGATATCTCCGACGGAGTGGGCCGGATCGGACGCAGATATTCGACTTGTTCTGCGAGCTGAACTCCCGGATCCGGGTCATCAGCCTGCTGCGAAGGCGCTCTACACTGAAGCGTGGCGTGGCCTCTGGCGCCTCGTCAATCTGTTTCAGTGTGTTCGCGGTTTCCATGTGGAACTGGCGGGCCTCGACACTCTGTCTCCACCCGATATGTCGGTAGGGACCGGACCAACGGATGCTGACACTGAAGCCTGGCTTGAAGCCCGGGCCCTATGTGATGATCTGTTCCATCCTCTGATCGACGCCTTGATAGCGGCTGAAGTGCCCGGCCCGGACCGTTTTGGGGACGATTTGCTCGTCGAGGGGCGGGTTGTTGGGATGTTGGAATTTGGGTGGAGGGAGGCCAACGTTGCGATTGCGGAAACCCTCTGTGAAGGGGTGAGTTGGCGGCTCATCCCGTTTGATCCGGAGAGCGACCAAATCGGCGAGACGGTCACCAAAGTTATTCAGGCGATTCAGGAGACAAACAGATGATGGACGCAATCAACAAGCGGGTCTCCTATGACATCGGTTGTATGAAAAGCCTGCGGAAACTTCCCGACAAGGTGGCGCTGCGCTTCATGGATATGATGACCCGCTACATGTCTGATCCGTCTGCGAACGGGTTGAACCTTGAAACCGTGGAAGGTGCGAAAGACAGTTCGATCAAATCCCTCCGTGTCGACCAAGGCTACCGCGCGATCGCCTTCGAAGTGGGCCGCGACATCATGTTCGTCCATGTGAATGAACATGACAAAGCCTACCGGTGGGCCGGAAACCGTCGGGTGAAACTCGACCCGGATACGAACCGGATCCGCGTCGTCGAGGAACTGGAAGCGGACATCGTCGAGACCGCTCCCCAGACTGCGAACGAGCCACGTCTCTTCGCGGCAGTATCTGAAAAGCGGCTGAAAGCCCTCGGTGTTCAGCAAGAAGAAATAGCCGCGGTCCGTGCGCTTGCCTCGATTGATGCGCTGGAAGCTGCAGAAGAGGCTTTCGATCCGCTGACCTACCAGATCCTCTATGCCCTCGCCGCAGGCTATTCCGACGAGGAGGTTTACGCTCTGACGGGCATCCCGGAACAACCGGAAGCCACGGCAGAAAACGCACCTGCTGACCTGACGTTCGATCAAATGATTGAAACGGAGGAGAGCCGCCAGACCATCTTCATCCCAGAGGATGAAAAGGAACTCAGGCGTGTTTTTGAAGAGGGGCTCGAGGGATGGCGGGTGTTCTTACACCCTGATCAACGCAAGATTGCCTACCGGGACTACAACGGCCCAGCCATGGTCCGCGGTGGCGCCGGGACCGGGAAAACCGTCGTTGCCATGCACCGGGCGAAGCACCTTGCCGATCAGATCGAACAGGACATGACGCGGGCAGGTCAACGGGTTCTGCTGACAACTTTCACGACGAGCCTCGCACAAGACATCGAAGCGAACCTACGAACTCTGTGTCCAGAACATCTGGACGCTCGGCCGCCTCGGATCGAAGTGATCAACTTGGACCGTTGGGTGTCCCAGTTCCTCAAGCGGAAGAATTTCGCACGCGAAGTCGCCTTCTTCGGAGAGGCGCGGGATCGTCTCGATGAGATCTGGCGAGAAGTGTTCGACGATCATGAATTACCTGATGGGCTCTCCGAGGCCTTCATCCGCGCGGAATGGGCGCAGATCGTTCAGGCGAAAGGTCTCATCGACCAGCGGTCTTACCTGAAAGCATCTAGGGCCGGACGCGGCACTCCTCTCGATCGCCGCAAGAGGGCCGCGCTTTGGATAATCTTCGCGGATTACCGGGCTAGAATGATAAGTGGTGGTCTTGCTGAACCGGATGACGCCTACCGCGAAGCGATCGAGATCCTAGCTGCTGAAGCCCCCAGCCTGCCCTATGCGGCGGTGATCGTCGACGAGGCGCAGGATATGGGGGAACAGGCATTTAGACTGATTAGGGCTATCGTGCCGGAGAAGCCGTCCGGGGATAGCAATTCTCTCTTCATAGTCGGGGATGCGCACCAGAGAATTTACGGGCGCAGAGCCAGCATGGCTTCCTGCGGCATCAATGTGCGCGGAAGGTCTCGGCGACTACGCCTGAATTATCGAACGACCCAGGAGATTCGAGCTTGGGCCGTATCCGTTCTTGAGGGTGTAAGCGTGGATGATCTCGATGAGGGAAGTGACACGCTACGCGGCTATGTGAGCCTCCTGCATGGAGTATCACCGAACCTGGTTGGATGCGCCTCCGAAGAGGAGGAGCTCAAGGGTGTTGCGTCTTGGGTGCGAGCTCTCCCCTCCGATGACATGCATTTGTCAGACGTTGGTGTTCTCTGTGCTCGTCGATCGGACGTAGGTCGGGTGAGTGAAGCCTTGCGCGCGGGTGGCATCGAGACAGTGACTCTCCAAGCTGGTGCGGATGATCGATCAATCCCGGGGGTACGTGTCACGACCATGCACCGCGCTAAGGGACTTGAGTTCTTCGCAGTAGCTATCCCATTCGTGTCTGACTCAGCCTTCCCACCGCCAGGCGCCTTGAAGGCAGCTGTGGACGCTGCCGACCGAGAAGATATCGTTACCCAATATCAGTCGCTTTTGCACGTTGCAGCGACGCGCGCAAAGCGGGCGTTGCGGGTTTCTTGGTCTGGCACACCATCGTCACTTTTGAATATCTCCACGGATTGATGCTCAAAAATCTGAGGGGTCACATAGAGAAGCGATATTTTTTGCAGCTATCGCTCGTTTCTGAGCGCGCGTTGCCGTGGATCAAGTTCAAGTCTTGTGTTCAACCAGTACCTCGTATGGCGTCGTTCTCCAGTTCGGCTGAGCGCACCTTTCTCGACTAGGTCCTGCAGATCGCGGGTTGCGGTTGCGCGTGAGGTTCCGGTGATCTTGAGATAGTTGTCGGCGCTGAGGCCGCCTTTGAAACCGCCAGGGCCTTCCCGAAACATTCGAGCGATGGCCTTGGCCTGGCGTTCGTTCAAGTGGTCTCTGTGGCGATCGTAGAAGTGTGCCTTGCTGATGAAGAAGCCGACGCGGTCGAGTGTTACGTGTTGGGCCTTCAAGACAACTTCTGCGAACCAGACGAGCCAATCGGTCACGTCGAGCGTTTTTTGATGCTGCTCGAGTTGATCGTAATATGCCTTGCGCTCCTTCTCGATGGTGAAGGCGAGCGAGATGAGGGTCGGCTGGCCAATGTTCTGCGCCAGCGACTTTTCAGCGAGGGCGCGACCCAGGCGGCCGTTGCCGTCTTCGAATGGGTGAATGCTCTCGAAATAGAGGTGGCTTAGCCCTGCGCGCGTCAGCGCTGGAAGCGGCTCTGCTCCCCCCGGCCCGGTCTTGTTGAACCAATCCGCGTATCGCTCCATCTCAGGCATGACCCGCTCCGAGGGCGGCGCTTCGAAATGGATCGTGGGCCGGTCAAGGCGGCCGGAAACGATTTGCATCGCCTCGGTGTGGCGTCGGTAGGCCCCGATGGTTTCCAACCGGCGGTCATGGGACAGGAGCATCCGATGCCAGCGGTACAGTGTCTCATGGGTCAGCGGCTCTGCAAAACTGGAATAGACATCGACCATCATTTCCGCGACGCCCTGTTCGCGCGGTTTGGCAGGGTAGCTGTCCGGATCGAGGCCCAGATGGCGGCGCAGCGAAGACTGGACACTGAGCCGATCGAGGATTTCACCCTCGATGGCACTCGTCTGCATCGCTTCCTCGCTGAGCAGTTCGATGCGGAGTTGCTCGCGCTCCGGCTGGCTGACATGATGGACCGCGCCGAGAATTTCTCCGGACGACAGCAGGAACGTCTGCTCAAACGGCTCCAGAGCGGAGGCGTCATATCGGAAATCCGGCCAATCGGGCAGCGTCCAGTTCCAAGCCATGAGTTATAGACATCCTTTCTATAGCTCATATCTAGATCACTTCTGAGGCATAGAAGTCAACTCTATCGCTCAAAGGACCTGCGGGATGGGATGACCCACAAACCGACGCGAGGCCTTGAGCTAGGCCTTTTCAAGGTGCGTCAGATCCTGCTGACGCGTTCTGAGGGTCTTCGGATCGACAGGGTTTTGTTCCGGCGCTTGAATGAATGGTTCATAGCGAACGTCCGCCATGGCGCCGTCGAACCAGGCAGGCTGCACGTCACCATTGTTCCATTGGTAAAGGTAGCCAACCAGATTTTCAGATGTCTTGCAGAGGATGCGCATGATCGGTTCACCAGTCAGGCGGGGCTTTGAAATCATGGTATGTTCCTCCAAAAGAACCTCGTAACTCGTCAACACCGAGGTCGCAGCTTCCAATTAGACGCTCATTAGCGCCAGGCGATAGCAACTTCAAGTTGTGCCTCAATGACGGGCAAGTTTGATAGGCGAAATTCCACCGGGAGAATACCAACTGTCGTTTGCGGCTGGTCGCTTAGTTCTCGTGTTGCTCCGGCTGCAATGCAGAACGAACCGCAATTTCTTCCAAGATCCTGTCGATTTCGCCCCATATGCGTGGTTCCACCTGACCGCGGATCAGAGCCCATTTACTCAAGACGTCGAGGGGATCCTGGTCCCGAAGGAGGACACTCAGGCTGGCCGCATCGACTGCCAGAGATGTCCGGGCCTGCCACTGCGTGTTTCGAGTGCGCCGCTCCTCCGCGACTGGCGCGAAGACCGGCGACAGTTGCCAGCCTTTGACTGCACGGCGCAGGGCGGCACGCACCACATGTGCTGGCTCAACACCACAAGTCTCTAGCGCCGCTTCCTGTCGTTCGAGTGCGTTGACCCTGATGTCGATCTTCCGGGTCGGGCTCAATGCGCGCGCCGATACGGGAGCTCTCAGGCTGGTATGCGGGTCAGAGCTTTCCGCGGTGACTTGGTGCGGCGCCACGGCACCTTCTGGCACACGCTCTGACTCGTGCCGATCAGCGTCAACGTCAGCGGCTGGGGTCCCAGTCTTTGTTGCTGTGACCTGTGCCTCATCTTCCTTCCCGGGAACCTCGCGGTCACCCTGTTGCAGGGTGGCGGCGTAGGCTGGGTCGGGCCTGGTGATGGTCGGGATTTTCTTGCGCAATCGCCTGTCCTCACGCCGCAAGAATGTTGTTGAGGATGTCCGTCGCCTCCTCGAGCGCCTCGACGACATGACGTACATGTGGGCGCATCAGCGGGTTCGGATCAGATTGCTTTTCCAGCGCCAAGGCGTGGAGAAGCCCCTTCTGGTCCATCTCCTTGTAAGTATTCCGTCGCATCATGACGGTCTCAATCACCGGAAAACGGGTGAGCGCTTCTTCAATCAGGGCGGCGTCAGCACGGGTCGTTTTCGGGTCAACCATGTTGAGGACGACATGGTGGCGCGGAAGGCTGGAGGGGTCGTCAACGCGGGATTTCAGTTTCTCAAACCAATCAGAAGTCTGCGCTCCGACATCGAAATCAGACGTCGACAGCATGACGGGCGTCACGATGTGGTCCGCAAGCACCGCGATGCCGTCTGACCATTCGGCACCGACCCCTGCGGTATCGATGAAGATGAAGTCTGCCGTGCCTGCCATGTAGACCTGATCGATCTGATCCTCGACACCCGCCACGCTTTCGACGGTGGCCGAGTAGAGAAGCGGCGAACTCAGCCCACCGGATTGCGCCCGAGCATGCCATGCCCCGAGTACTCTCGTGCTGTCCGTGTCGATCAACATCACTCTGCGTCCGGCGGCGATCGCGGCGCTGATCAAGGCGCGCGAAAGCGTCGTTTTTCCACTGCCCCCTTTCCGGGCCATCGCTGCGATCACCACGAGATTTTCGTTCGGCATTCTGACCCTCCGCAAAAATAGTGAATCGCAACAATAATGCAAAAATGTCGCTAAACGCATGAGGCGGAGGGGTCAAGCAGAAGTCGGGATGCGACCCGCGTTTGGCATGCAGCGGGCGGCGTTGTGCGATGACCGTGCGACGTCTGCCGTGGCGCCTTCAGCATTCGTCGCGGGGCACGACACACCATCCAAATGTCGGGATGCGCTCGGCGATGTACTGCGGACGGAATGCAGGTGACGGATAGCGCGCTCCAGACGACGGGAGGCAGTCTCGCGTATGTCGTTCTGCGGGTGACGCGAGACGGTCAGCACGAAGCAAAACCCGTCTTGCGGGGTGCAAGAGACGGGGCGCGAAAGACGCGATGCGCGATGCGGAGACCGCATCGCGGGGTGCAATGAGCGCGACGCGCCATCCATTTGACAAAGGACGGGAAATCGCCTCTGCAGGGCGATTTTCTACATTGAGTACAAGCCCTTATGGCCGACTCCACTTGCGTTGGGAGTCGGCGGGCTTGTACGAAGTTGGCAAGAAATAGGAACGTTAACTTCAAAATGCCCCGCCGTCGTAGACTGTCAGAGATCGAGCGATCGACCATCGCCCAGGACCGCCGGAACGGCGTCTCCGCGGCGTCATTGGCCGCGCGCTACGATGTCAGCCTGAAGACGATCTACAACGTGGTGAACCACCGGGATGAGCGTCAGACAGCGAACGGCAGCCGATCGCGGGTTGTGGGGATCCGGGTCTCGGACGACGACCTGCGCCGGTTCGACGCGGCGCTGTCGCGGCGTGGGATTGCGCACCGCTCGGATGCAATGCGCCGCCTGATGCTGGCGGCCGAAGGTGTCTTCCTGCCTGACGACGAGATGTGTGACGAGTTGCGCAGCCTCGGCGCCGCGCTCAACCGGGTCGGCAACAACGTGAACCAGATCGCGCGACGTCTGAACGAGGCCAAGGTGCGGGGCGAGAGACTGTCCTACCCGGCCTCAAGTCACCGTGACGTCCGCGCCCTTGCGGGTCTGGTCTTCGATCTGGCCGACCAGGTCCAGGAGATGTCGCGTGCGCGGCGCAGCCTGCTGGACCTTGAGATCAGCTCTGCCCTGGCGGGCCTCGCCGAGAGGGATGAGAATGGCGCGGAGTGACCGGGTCCGTGGCATCGACCCGGCGCTATTTGACCGCGGCTGGAGCCGGGTTTCGGGATCCTGGCAGGGGCTTTCCAAGGGCGCGCAGATGGTTCGGGCCGCGCGCGGCTATTCGCCAGCGATCTTCAAGGCTATCTCGAAAGGGGGCTGCCACACCGGGGCGCAGCTACGGGCGCAGCTCACATATCTCACGACGAAGTCGACCCGTATCCTCGACAGTCGCGGCACCCATGACGGGAAGAAGCAGCTCTCGGAAGCCGAGATCAACCGAGTGGCGCGGCGGTTCGAGAACCAGTGGAACGAGCGCTACAGCCCCAAGCTTGGCCATACGTCGCATCTGCTGATGGCATTCCCGGTTGGAACCAGCGGCGAGGAGGTGCGCGATATCACCCAGGCGGTCTGCGAGAAGTTCTTTCAAGGTGAGGGGTCGCAATTCGACTATATTGCTGCAATACACCAAGATCGCGCGCATCCACATGCGCATATCGTTCTGAATCGCCGCAGCAAGGATGGCGAAATGTTCTTTCTCGGGAAGGATCATCACTTCAACTACGACGCCTTTCGCGAGGCGATGGTCGAGGCGGCCCAAGTTCATGGGATCCGCCTTGAGGCGACGCGCCGTCTGGATCGCGGCGTCACGACCTACCGCGCCGAGATCGATGAAATCTACAAGGCCCGCGACGAGGGCCGTCCCCCAGTCGAGCGCCAGCGAACCGGCGCTGACCTGGCGGCCGCTCTGGAAACCGTCAGGCACAACGCGTTGATATACCGCGGGCTCGCGGCGGAGGCGTCACGCTCGAATTTCGACGACGTGTCCGAGGCGCTCGAGAGGGCCAGCACCATCCTTGCCAGTGGTGGTCAGATTCAATCTGACGGAGCCATCTACATGTCCCAAGACGAAGCAGCGTTCGACACGCTGATCACCGAGTTTTCTCAGAACATTCGCCAGATCGAGGCGGCGATCGACAGGGCGCCGGCGGCCGAGAGGCCGGTGATCGAGCGCAAGCTGACCGACGTTCTGGCCTCGGTCGCGCATTTGAACCCGCTTGGGGATCGCTCCGCCGCCCTGGTCGATGCCCCGTCCCGGGACGGCATCTATGCAATGCCGAACTTAAGTGAAGATCACCTCGCGCGTCTTGACGATGGCGAGGTGGCACCAAAACTGGCCGAGGCGTTGCAAGGCACAGGCATCGATGCCGAGGCTGTGGCCGCGCGCCTGCGGGAGGGGGCAGGCAATGCCGCATTGGAACGCCAGTGGCTGGCACAGGATCTTCAGGCGATTGCCAAAGAAGGTGGCCTCGATCTGGAGAAATCTGCGGACCGGGAAGAAGCGCTCGACCTGCTGGAAGCCACGCATGTTCGGTTGGGCGATGTTCTGACCGATGTACGCGTCCTGCGTGCGCCAACCGACGTCGACGAGGTGGATGACGCTGAGGAAGTGCTCGGTGAGCGGTTGGCGGCACCAGGGGGTGATCTCGTGAAGGACGGGCTCGACATTTTTGCCCCATCGGAGCGGCAGGCGTTCAGGGCGCTGGTGGCGCAGTTCCGCCGGACGGATTTCGATCATCCGTTCTCCGACGACCCGTCTGTAAGGCGGGCCGGCGCCGTGGAGGTTGAAGAGGCCCGCGTCGCGTTCGGCGCCTATGCGCAGAGATCTCCGCAGCATGCCGAATTGGCCTCGATGGCTTGGGAACAGATGACTGACAGTCGAATGCCGCCGCAATATGCGGTATCGGAGCAGGACCGCACGCTTCATGCTGGCGACATGGACCTCGCCTTGCGGGATCCTTCGGATCATTTCGGTCCGATTACCGAAGAGCTCCGCACCCTCGCCCGCTATCGCACGGAGATGCCGGATGATGAATTCGGGCAGGCCGTCCAGGACGAAATCAATCACCTTCGTTCGCTCGGCGCGTCGCGTGCCTATATCAGCGAGCGCAGTTTCGAGATCGAGGACCAGGCGCGACAAGACTACGCCGAGCGCCGGTATCTGGAAGAGACAGCGCCAACCGTCATGGCCTTTGTGCGAAACGCCGACGTCGAGGGCCCGCTCTCCGAGTCAGAGCAGCAGGGCATCGTCCGGCAGATAAACGAGCGACTAAGCCCCGACGCAATCGACGCGCTGCGGGCCGGAAACGCGGACGTCCTGGACACATTCACCGAGGATCCGCTGCGCCAGCTGGAACTCGCCAAGACCTATCTTCAAAGCAGCGAGGTCACCGCGCATGGCCCGGCCATGGAGCGCGTTCTCGATGCTTTGGCCGAAGAGCAGATCGAGGCGCAGCGCGCGCGCCACGCCGCGGCACATGGTGAGAAGGGGATCACCCATGGATAAAGGCAAGATTGCCTTAGGAGTGTTGAGCCTCGTGCTGGTCGGTCTCGCCATGGGCTATGTCGTGGCGACCGGCTTTGTCATGTTCCGCTATGGGATTTCTCCTACGCGTTTCGACGTCACCCTGCTTGCCCGCGAATATCGGGGTCTGTCTCAGTCCGCACCAAAAGACTTCCTCTGGGTGAACCTCATCCTTGGCGGCTTCGGCCTGGCATCGCTGATGCTGAGCGTCACGCTTCTGGGGGATGCATTGACCCGCTTCGGGACGACGCATTGGCAGACGCGCAGCGAGATGAAGAGGAACGGTTTCTTTGCCAAGCCCGGCGGCGGCTTCCTTCTGGGCAAGCTCGGCTCCCCGAAATCCAAGCGCCCGTTCCTAGTCTCAAAAACCTTCCCCCACGCGCTGATCGTGGCGCCTACAGGCCGGGGCAAGGGCGTGGGGTTCGTGATCCCGAACCTGCTGACCTACAAGGGCTCCGCCGTGGTGCTCGACGTGAAAGGCGAGAACTTCCGCGAGACCTCGCGCTTCCGCGCCAGCATGGGGGACAAGGTTTTCCGCTTCGCGCCGACCGACTGGGACCGACCGACACATCGCTATAATCCGCTGGCGCGCATTGCTGCCATGACCAACCCCGACCGGCAGCAGATGGAGCTTAAACTCACCGCGAAGCTCTTTCTGCAGACCGACAATGAAAAGCTGAGCGGGCTTTTGGCCGGGGGTATCGACCTCTTCGTGGCGGCCGGCCTTCTGGCCTTCGAGCGCGGCGTGCCGACCATCGGCGAGATCTATCGCATCACAGCCTCGGGGGGCGACAAGCAGAAGGAATACCTGAAGCGTTCACAGGAGGTGAAGAACAAGTCGGCCAAACTGATCTTCGAGCGTATGGCATCGACCAACAACGACACCCTCACTTCCTACCTCTCCCTCCTGATGACATCGGGCCTCGACACTTGGGACAACCGCGCGATTGACGCGGCCACCGCGACCTCTGACTTCTCATTCCGGGATATCCGCCGCCGCCCGCATGCGATCTATCTCGTGGTCGAGTCAGAGATGATCCGCCCGCTGGCTCCGCTGATCCGCCTCTTCTTCTCGGACCTGATCGCCTCGCTGCAGGCTCAGGAACCTGGAGACGACGAGCCTTGGCCCGTCATGATCATGCTCGACGAGTTCGACCGGCTCGGCAAAATGCCGATCGTCGCCGAGAGCATCAAGACGCTGCGCTCCTTCGGCGGCAACCTCGCCATCGTCACCCAGACGATCCCCGCGCTGGACGAGATCTATGGTGAGAACACCCGCAGGTCGCTTCAGGGCGGCGCAGGTGTGAAGCTCTACCTCACACCGTCCGAGCAGAAGACCATCGAGGAGTTAAGCCAGGCCGTCGGCAAGACCACCAAGCGCGTGGTGACCCGGTCACGCGCGGTCGGGCGCAATCCGTTTGAGGGGCGCAGCGTTTCGGAGAGGACAGAAGATACCCCGCTTCTGACAGAGGATGAGGCCCGGCGCATGGACCTCGACGAGGTCATCCTTGTGATCGACGCGCAAATGCCGATCCGGGCTAGAAGGGTGAAGTATTTCGAGGACCCGGCTTTGAAGGTGCTGCACGCCGGTCAGTCGGGGAGTTTCCCGTATCCGGACGAGGACGGGCTGCGGCGGGATCGGCAGATGTCTGAGACCCGGGAAACGGTGGAGAGGTTGAAGCAAGAACTGCAGGAAGTGCGGGCGGCTGCGGGACCGCGGGAAGTCGGCCACAATGCGCCTAACGCATCGAAAACTGACCCTGTCAGCGCAGCGAAGGCCCGCGGCCGCGCGGCTCGTGCTGCTGCAAGCGGAGGTGGCCAAGGTCGGCTGAGTGTTGATTTGAATGGCTTAGGGATAAACAACTTGGACGCATCAGCACTCGCTTCGGCGGTGCAGACGACACGCATGATCATCAACGAACATGCCTAGCTGGTTGATTCTACATTTATCGCCTAAATCCGGTGAAACTAGTTGCGCCGACTTTTGCGATATCGGTTCAACTAGATCGCCGCACATCATTCATTAACGTCGTGTCGCGATGGAGACTCGACGTGCAGCTTCTACGGCTCCGTTCGGTCCGCCTTGTGCCCGCCAATCGCTGTCGGAGGATTGGTCAATCTTTTGTCGAAGGATCGTGACAACGCGCTCTACGAAAGTGGGGTCGGTGGTGGCGATTCCGACAGGTATGGGAATGGGTGATCTATCGGTGGACAAATGAGCGACCGCGATAGCCCAACGCCCAGGTAGCGTGACCAGTTCAAGAGCCTGAGGCAACTCCTCGCCGACTCCTGGCGCAAGTACGGCCACTGTGCTTCGAGACGTTGTAGAAAGCAAAGCCGCCCCAAATGGGCCCGTCTGGCGCTCTAGGTCCCAGGACCTTACCACTTCTCGCTCACTGCCCTTACGCAATCGGAATATTGCGGTTACGAGCCCCATTTTGTCGTTCTTGCCTCGATTTCTCTGCGATAGCTGCGATGCCGCAGAGTCGATGTCTGCATCCAGATGCCATGCTTCCCCTTCCGGTGGGGACCAAAGCACGATCCCCGCGTCCGAGGCGTTTGGATCGAAATCGTTGGAGTAGCTATCGTCATCAAGATCAGATTCTACAGGGAAAATGTTTCGCATGATGATGGATGGAACGGTTTCCGAAACCAGGATCGACCTGTCCGGCGGGACAAGTTCGCCTAATCTCGCTTGGCGTGCCCAAGATACTGGATCAAGTGCAGGCGCGCCCGGCAAAGAAACAATCTCTCGTGCGATCCAGTTAAGCGCTTCATTTCCGTCATCTGGAGCAAGTGCTGTAGAAACAGTTTCCCGAAATCTTTCTGCGCAAGCTTCTCTACGTGAGGCAGAGGTTAGACTTCCAAGTTCGATATTCGAGACGTCAATATATGCGGCATTGGAGGCCGGGGCGAGTGTGACGGGTGCCTTGATAACTGCTGTTTCTTTTCCCAATGGGGCGACGTTTACCACACGTGCCAAAGCATCCCCGCGGTTACTGTCACGCTCCCGCGTCCTCCAAGCCCAGAAGCTTTCACGAAATGCTTCTGCGGCTTCTGGACGACCGTCTTCGCGAACTTCGCGAGGTGTCATGCGGCGCATCCATGGTTTTGCACGGCCACGAGGCGCTTCAGCGAATGCAGTTTCCTCGAATGCAAGTGTCGCTACGGCTTTCTCGCGCCTTTGGCCTTCGGCATTTGGATCTACAGCTTGTTTTCCTGTTTCCGTGAGCATTAGATCTGGTCCGCTCCTGCGCACCAAATATTGGCTTAGCAACTCTGCCGCGACCACATCGAACTCTCCTACTGAAAGCCCCAAGTAACGCGCGAGCGAAGATTCACTTAGCCGACCAGTTACATGGAGCGCTCTAAGACAGGCTTCTGCTGGGGCCTCAAGTTTCGGTTTTTGCCGCAGGATCGCCTCTATCCGATACCTGCGCACTGGAACCTCTAGCGCCAGATTGGCAATTCTTACGTCATCACTCATTGTTTACTCCGCAGCAAGCGTCTTGTTTTTAAGTGGCGCTACTCTTTCACTGAATTCAGGGTGTGAAAGCGCCAACGCGAGTTTGCTGTCTGACGTTGCAAACATTCGCTGTGATCCGAAAACAACGAGACGTTCTTTTGCTCGGCTCAGGGCAACATTGATCCGGTTTTCCTTTCTCAGGAAGCCAATACTGCCTCTTGGATTGTCGCGAACGAGTGAGACAAGGACAATAGAGTTTTCTTTGCCCTGATAGCTGTCAACTGTGCCTATCTTGATCTGATCACGCCATCGTCGACTCAATGATGATGACGCCACGCGGCGCCTAATTGCTACCGCTTGATCAGCATACATCGCTATTACGCCGATGAACGCCTCGCTTACGCCGCTTGTTTCGTGATCATCTAGGAGACGGCGTCCTGCGTTGGATGTAGCAAGACGTTCCAGGCTCTCAACGATGTCCTCGATTTCAGCTTCATTTCTTACACGTCCAGCATCTGAAATTTCGGAGCCGGCAACGTCGACCCACGATAGTTCCTGATCAAACGGCCATGGCAAGTTCGACCAATCGGATTTAGGTTCTTCACGCCCAGTATTCAGTTTTCCTTCATAAAAGACATCAGATACAAGTCTCCCAATACGAGGCGCCATGCGATATTGGATGTCGAGTAGAGCAGAGGCTGATTTCCCATACGGACTATCAAACGCTCGAGCAAAGTCGCTTCTCGCCAACTCAGCTTCATCGATCTTGAGCTCTTCGGCCGTGAGGCGTGTAGCTTCTGGGTCAAGGAATGGCTCTAGCTGTTTCTGATCTCCCACCAAAAGAACTTTTCGAGCGGTGCCCAGGGGGATCGCAAGCTCACTGCCCTGCGCCCTAGCAGCTTCATCGACGACGACTAGGTCGAATGCTTGTGTGCTGAGCCCAAGTTTTTCATCACCGAGGCCGACGCAAGTTCCACAAACCAACCTTCTTGTCCGCACGAAAACTGGTTCAAGGGCTCCCCGACGGCCTAGAGCCTCCTCGTACTCGTTTGCCGCCTCGAATAGCTTCAATATAAGGCCTGCAGCATCCTTTCTACGAACGTCGTGGCGCCTAGCTGCGTCTTCCAGGGCGCGCACTCGCAGTAGTCTCGTGTCGGCCGCGATCTCTGGTGCAATCCCAAGTGTTTCACATTGACGCTCCAATACCCCGCGCATTCTCTGGAGTAGATCTATGTCCGCATTGTCCTTTGCCGCTTCTAGAGCTGTCACGCTCTCCGCTGTAGCAACGACACCTTTTAAGATTTTCGCGCACTCCCGCACGAATCTGGGTTCAATGCCAAGGGGCGCAGCAAGTGCCGCCACTCGTTCAGCGCGTTCGGCAGCGAATTTTTCTCGTACTCTCTCTTGTAGAGCGAACGCATGAGCATCCTTCAGGGCTGCATCAACCCTCTCGGCGTTGGACGCGATCCGAATCAAATCAATCTGCTCACCTCGGTCGCGAAAGAGATCAATTACACGAGCAGCTGCCCCGTCGACCGCTTCGTGTGTTTGCGCTGTCAGAAGTACGTTTTTCGCCCCACCAACGGTAAGCGCATGATGCACGAAGGCCGCTATGAACTTTGTTTTTCCCGTTCCTGGCGGCCCCTGAAGGTAACTAACTGGTCCGCGCCGCCAAAGAAGATCTAAGGCGTCTCTTTGGGGTGCATTTAGACCATAGTCGGTCGCCTTCGGTCCAGTGGTTGCGGTTTCTCCAAGTGTATCAGGCGCGTTCTCAGAGAAGTATGAAGGCAGTAAAGGAATTTGCGGTGCTTCCGCGATTTTGATAAGTGCAGCGGTTCTGCGCCGTATGTTCGACAATTCGCCCATATTGCGAAATTCCAATCGGTCACCCTCACGGATCCAAGGTGTATTACGCTCCACTGAAATAGTGATAACACCTTCGCCGCTACGATTTTTGTCGAATTTCCCGGCAGCACGATCCCTAACGTAGACGATTGATCCATCTTCGATTCGAGCCGGGTCAACGGAGAATTCGACTTCGACCTTGAAAAGTCCATTTGGCCCGCTCACCCGTTCTGGTTTGGAGAGTGCTGTTGCTGATGGCCAAGTCTCGGCTTCTGCTTTCAACGCCGTTTCCCAAGTCTTCAAAGGGTTCAAAACAACACGTTTGCTGTTAATAGCAGTTACTTGGGTAAGTTTGTTTTCCTCGACGTATTGGTCTACTTCTCTATTCCCCGACGCATTCTTTAGGGAAAGTATTGGCCTCTTTCGATCGGCGCCAAGCTTTTGCGGAGAAATCGAAAGGCGTTCAAAACCAGATAGACTTTCGAGGAAGCTCCAGCCTTCCAAACCTATTGATGCGTTCCCGATGAGGCGCACTTCAATTCGTTCACCATGTCGGCCAGCAATCGCCTCTAGACCTGGGGTCACAGCCTTGCAGAATGCCTTGCAAGGTGCACCGGTAGTCTGATCGAATTCAACAACCGCTGCCACTCCAGAACCGACTAATGTAGCCCGCGGCGCTCCCGCCCTTGGGTCTCTGCTGCCGTCGTCAAAAAGTACTCGGAATCCGCCATCCTCAGCAGCTAACTCCTCGCCGTCAGAAAGCCCGCTCGCAAAGACAGGTCTTCTTTCTGTTTCGATGCTATTCGGTGGCGCCAAAAGGGAATCTATGTCAGCTAGCGAAATTTCACGCCAATGCGGCAGGTCTCCTGAAGCCGTTTCCGCCGCAAACGCCTGTGCGGCGGCAATTAAATCCTGACTTGCCTTACTACCCTTCGATAACTCGAGAACGATTTTGCCGAGGGCGCTTCGGTCGCGCAAAAATGGATCTGCCTCGTCACCACCGTAAGCTACGTTCTCACGGGGGCCTGCCTCCGTTGTTGAAAAATCTAGCCAGTCGATTAATCGGAGTTCAGGTTCACGCTCGATATCGCTGATGTTTTTGTCTAGGCCACTGACAAGGATGTTGGAGGGTGATAGATCGCCGTGCGCTAATCCAAGATCATGTGCTTTAAGAACGGTCCAAGCCAGTTTACGTGTGAGGCGCGCAATTCCGTCCTCGTCAAGGTCAGCAATGATGTCAGAGATATCGGGGAGTCGCTTTCCAGAAATCTCTTCGACGCAAAGAAAAGGTCCGTATGCGTCGATCGAACATTCAATGATCCTTGGAGCAATAGACGGTGGGAGTATTGAGAGTGCAGCGCCGCGGCGAACGAAATCGAGTACACTTCGTTCTTGTCCTGATGGCGGTGCCAACCACAGACGTGCACGCGCGGATGCTCCAGTTGTCCGCTTTGTCCGCCATTCCATGACGCCTGGGCGTGAAGTATTAAATACTTCATTCTGCGGATAGTCTTGCATGCACGGTGTTGTTCTTTTGTACGGCGCTAGAATATCAGTCGGACGCTCTTCACGATCGCTGGCAAGAGCGGCAACAAGTTCCGCATGTGCATCTGCGCAAGTGGCGAATCTTTGAGCCTGTTCGGGATCAAGTGCTTTCTCAAACCACTTGGCGAGTTCTGAACCTATTCCGGTTTTTGATTTCGTCTCATCGGAAAGAGCGAATACAGCACAATTGTCATCCAATTCATTTCTCGAAAGCGGCCCGAGAAGTATTTTTAGGCCGGCAAAAGCAAAAGCGTGCACATCTGAACGGAATACGTCAAATTCCTGTGCCTGATTTCTATCTTCTAAGTGCGGATCCATCACGCTGCAGCGAGCAAGGTTGGGTAAATGTCTTCCGGCCGTGCTTGTCTCAGGAACACGGGCTGCGCCTAGATTTGAAAGGCTGATTTTACGACGTTCGAGGTCAATCCAAACACTGTGTTCACCCAAATCACGGTGTGCAACCATAGCAGCGGCCAATGCCGCACCAGCACCCAATAGCGACTCTAGGAGATCCTTGCGTACGCTTATGGGGACGTCGTCTAAACTTCGGGCCAAGAATGCATCGAGACATATGTTGTCGGGATCGTTTTGGAATAGTTCCCAACGCCAAGCGCCTCCGTCGTTGAACGACTGTTTGAATGCCAGAGTAGGCGCATCCCGTCCGGTCTTATGCATACGGAGGAATGCCTGTACACCTGCTTCACGACCGACAAGTGTCTCTCGGTCGGCATCCACGATCGAGAGACCCTCTTCGGCGTCGAAGTCCCACAGCCTTAGGAGCCCAACGTCTCCATGCGCTTCGTCAGACTCGGCTTCGTATTGTTTCCACAGGCGAGCTTCAGAGATCGATTGATCTTTGGCTCGGTACCCGGCGTAAGTTATTTCGGCGATCGCAAAATCACGACCGACTGTGAAAAAGTTTCGTATCGGTTGATAGAGCTTTCCGTCCTTGTTTCCGAGGCCGCGCGGACGAGATTCAAATGGGGGTTTTCCGACAAGTTCATCAAAGCGTTTGGGATCTTTGGTCGAGGCAATAAAGGCTTCCAAACTAATAACGCGCCCTTTTCCACCTTCCTTTGCGTGTTTTGCAACATCCGAGAAGTCGGTAGAGTTTCTCGCAAAAACTACAGCATTTTGGACATATGGTGTCGGTGAAATTCCCGCTGCTTTCATCCTACTGCGAAGCGCATTATTTGCGTGGAAGAGCTTCAGAATTGGGTCGCCGCCGTCCATTGGCTGAGCCGATCGTCCGGGTTTTGCTTGGTACCAGAAACCCCGGCCTTGAGTTACAGTCCCAATCCAGTCTTTCACATCGATCATCAGGATGCGATCATCACATACTAGGATAAGGTCTACCTCTTGACCGGCATCCTTTCTCGGGTCTTTCACGAAGACATTCGCATAGCCGAACCAGTGAGCGGGTAATTCCGCTTTGAGGCGCTCAAGCGCTGCGACTTCCCTTGCATGTGGAGAGTTGCCCGACCATGAAGTGATCTTAGCCATTCCGCCCGCCTCTGTCGTATGTTGTCTTTTTCTGTCTTAGTCTTATGCCTACACCTTGGGTTCAGACTGAACAAGACAACCGCAGCCGGTATCGATTTGAGAGCGTCTCGCCTGTTGATCGATTGAGCCCACTCGAAATCTTTGGGTTCGCGAACAAGTTGGGTGAAAATTGACAATGATTTTAACGCCTTGGAAGATCAAGGCGACACCAAAACGCCAGAACGTCTTGGGGGTGATTGCAGGATTGTGCCACGAGCGGCTTTCGATGTGTGTGACGCTCATCGGCAGAAGGTGCTTTCAATGAAACTTTGCATTCTGCCTAGTGTCGGCCACCCCTAGCTACCAACCAAGCGCTTTGCGCGTTCGGCCATCCTAGTCACCTGTGTGCCGGCAGTTGCAACTGTTGCCCGGACAGCTGCTGGGGTCTGAACCACACCTCGCCCAAGCACCTCTCCAGTGGTCAATGCACCGATCCGCGACCTGCCCTTGACGCCGGCGGTATTGAAGAGCCCTCGCATGATCCCAGTCGATCCGGCGACAACGGCGGGCGCGGCTGCAACCATCAGGTTACCCGAGATACCGCGCACGATCAGGGGTGTTGCTGCGACGAAACCCTTCGCCAGAAAGACCATGACGAAGAACGGTACGAGCGCGCCGATGTTGGTTGCCGAGTTTGGGTCACCGAGTTGGGCCAGCAGCGAATTCGCCATGCCGACGACGGTCGAAAACATCGCTGCGATGACGATGGGGTAGAAAGCATAGCTGACCGTCGTCGAGACCCACCTATGGAAGAAATCCTTGGTCGCGTCGAAGAGCGACAGAGCGATCATGATCGGAGCGAGACCAAGCATGAGGGTCAGCATCATCTTGGCGAAGATGAGAACGATGCCGGTCATGAAGCCAAGGAGGCTCAGCAGCACCAGGCCAATGCCTCCGAGGATCGCGCCGGTCATCCAGTTCAGGTTGTTGCCGATCGCGTTCAGGTATTGGCTGAACTTTGTGATGAGATCATCAAATTCAGAGGCAAAATAGGTAGCGCCCGCTCCGCCGCCACCGACTGATGAGATGAGAGCGCCCGCAACATAGTCAAGCCCACCAATGACGGCATTCGCAACCGCGTTGAAGTTGGCCCAGTTGAAGGCGAACAGGCCAATCAAAGTCAGCTTTATCAGGTACCAGAAGAAGCTGGCCCCATCCATGCTGCGGAATTGGAAGGCCATGTTGATGCAGACGCCGATCAACGAAAGCGTAACCATCAGCAGGACGATCGTGCCGGTATTGCTGGCCACTGCCCCGAACTGGGACTCGGCCGCATCGACAAGGAACGCGTCTGCGGTTCCGACCATCCAGCTGACGACACCCATTACCAGTTATCTTGCGCTTCGCAGAGGTCCTGAACCTCTCTTGAAATATTATCTCGCTGTTCAGCGATTGAACGGCGGGCTTGGGTTTGTTCAGCCTGGGACATCGCTTGGAACCGTTCTTCGTATTCAGCTGACGCGGCGTCCCAAGCCGGGAAGCGAACGTCACAGTCGCAATCACCAGTTTCCTTGATTGCCTGCCATGACCTCAGTTCATAGAGATCCATCAAGGTCCGCGCCTTGTAGGCCTCCCTCGGATTGATTTCGTCCATCCAGGTCGGGCGCGCCGGACGATCGTTGCAGATCCGGTATTGTTGAGGCGACATATCGACCGTGAGATCGTTTGAGATCGGAGGCGAAGTCTGCGCCACAAGGGGGCCCGCCAAGGCGGCAAGCATGAGTGCGAGAATTGGTTTTCGCATCTGGGGGTTCCTTTCTTACTCAGCGGCAACGGAGGGGCTCTTGTTGCCTCTGCCGTCGACCGTGTCGAGGTTCAAATCTGTGGTTTGGCCCGGGAGAAAGAACTCGGTGATCCCGCGCGCGCCTTCATGGCGGCCTGCCTGAATGATCACGTCGATCGAGCCCTCAATATAATCGATCATGTCGGCGTAGGTCATTGGCACATCGGTTTTCAGGGCGGCGATGGCGAGGCGGCGAACAGCAAGTTGTGGGGTCTCGGCATGCAGCGTAGTCAGCGATCCACCGTGGCCGGTGTTGATTGCCTCGAGAAACGTCATCGCCTCGCGACCGCGGACTTCGCCTAGGACAATCCGGTCGGGTCGCATGCGAAGCGTTGAGGCCAAGAGCACATCGGCACTGCGGGCATCCGTGTCCCGGTCCGCGATCAACGTCACGGCATTGGGCTGCTCGGGGCGCAGCTCGGCCGCCTCCTCGATGGTGATGATCCGCTCTTCGGGCGGAATCAGCGAAAGGATCTTGCGCGCCGCAACCGTCTTGCCGGTCGACGTGCCACCCGAGACGATCATGTTGAGCTTGTTCTCGACGCAAAACCGCAGCGCGGCGCCGATGTCGCCGGATGTCACCACATCGCGCAGTGCGGCGTTACGTTCGCGGCGCAGGCCTTCGAGGCTGCGCTCCTTGCCATAGAGAAATCCGAGCCGGATCGCCTCTAGCGGCAGGGAGGAGAAAAACCGCAGTGATATTGAAAACCCGCCCTCGACTGCCGGCGGCTGGATCACCTGCGCGCGGATCGGGCGATCTCGATATAGGATCGAGACCGAGACGATAGGCTTCTTGGTGCTTAGCGTGGTCGAGGCGGCGGAGGCGATCTGGTTGCCGAGGTCCTTGATCTCGGTCTGGCTCAGCGGGCTGCCGAGACCTCGCATGAAGTGATCGCCCTGGAATTCGCCCCAGACTTGTCCGTCGGGATTGATGCAGATCTCGATCGTGTCGTCGCGCAGGACCTCGGGGCCGAAACGGTCGAGCGACGCTTCCAGATAACTTGCAGCCATGTCAGAAAATCTCGAGGTCACGATCAACCATGACCGTGATCCGTGTACCCTGATCGACATGTATCACTGGCCGGATCGCCAGATAGTCCTGCATCACGCTTTGCGTGCTATCGCGCAGGTCGGTGCCGACATCACTCGCAACATCGGCCGCCGCCTCGCTGTCGATTTGACCCGCTGCAGCCGCAGGCAGGGCGCCGATCAAGGAGATCAGCGCGGCGGAGCCGAAGCGTTGCGCGAAACGGGTGTCGACAAACCCGGTGGTGCCAGTACGGCCGAGTTCGTCTCCACCGAAGGCGCTGATCTGCACGGTCTGATTATCGGGCAAGATGATCCGGTCCCATGCCACCATGACGCGCGATTGGGCGAGTGCGACATCGGAGCGGTAGCGCCCGATCAGCCGCGCGCCGCGCGGGATCAGGATACGCGTTCCATCGAAAGAATGGACGTCTTCCGAGACGATGGCGCGGATCGCGCCGGGCAGTGTGCTGTCGAGGGCCGTCTCTGTCACAGCCTGAATCATGGTGCCCTGAACAACCGTGTTCGATGGGTTCGCGATCACTTCGGCACGTGTCACCTGTGCAGGTTGCGCGCCCGAACGAACAAAGGCTTCATCTGCATTCAAACGTGCGGCTTCCAGCGTGTTCTCCCTATCCGCACCCGCGCCCATCCCGGAGAACGCGATCATAGGAGACGCGATACGCTCTGCGCGGGCCTCGGCTTCGGCTGCGCGCCGCCTTTCGAGTTCGGCCAGCCGCAATTCTTCTTCACTTGGTCCCAATGAGGTCGGCTCTGGTGGCGCAAGCCTTGCAAGTTCCAAGTCCATTCGGAGCTGATCCAATTCGCGATCCCGCTCTGTCAGCTGCCGCTCGAGGGCACGCTGAGCCTCGGCGGATGCTTCCTGTAAGGTGGCAATTTGCGCCGTCAGGTCCGCAATCGCCTGCTCCGCCCCGCTATCCGCGGCCTCGGCCGGTCTTGCGCGCAGGTCCTCGAGTTCCGCTCTCAATGTCGCAAGACTTTCCATCAGCGCGAGTTCCGACTCGCTCGGACCTGTGTCCGCAGGCGGGGCTTGGCTGGGCTGCGGGGCAGAAATCGGCGCCAGATCTCCGAATCCGGGGCCGCTGGTCTGGAACTCCTCCGGCGCGGCGGTCGCCATTGGTGCTTCTGCTGACGGCTGCAGGGCAGCCCATGCCAGACCGCCTGCTGCCGCGATGCCGACGACCCCAAGGATCGCGGCAAGCGGCGCAGGCCGCTTGCTTGCCTTCGCTTTGCCTGTCGAGCCTTCGAGAGCCGCGAGGCGCGCGGCCAGGTCTTCCGTACCTTCGGTCATGATGTGGCCTGCCCTGCGTCCTGGACGCAAACCACCTCATCGCCAAGGCGAAGGACCCATTGTCGGTCGACGCCGGACACGCGGATGACGCCGTCACTCAAGGCCTGGCTGTTCACCGCGCGTTCCCTGCCGTTCGAATATCGGAAGATGGCGGGCACCGGCGCATTCCGTGCGAACCGGAAATACGTGAAGGTACCATCATCCCAGATGGCCGTCGGCGTGAACTCTTCTCGGGCGCTGACCGCATAGTTCGCGTTCGGCGCATCGGCCGCAACCGCCCTGGTGGGTTGCACGCGGTTTTCAGGATAGCGGAACTGCACGACATAATGCGGCGTCTCCCGGGCTTCGACGACATGGAAGTAGTAGGAGCGACGGTTGGTGTAGACGGTGATGTTGGTGGCGACGCCAGATGCTGTTGGCTTGATGGCGAAGGCACGGCCACCCGGGACACCGTCGAATTGAAACCCGACCGTATCGCCGGCGATGATCGAGCGGATGGTTTCACCCTCACCGAATTCGACTGTGGTGACGCGGGTCAGAGTCGTGACGACACGGTAAACTTGGCCTTCAGTCCAGGTCGCGACGCGCACGCGATTGTCATGAGAACCTGGACGGGGCGTAGTTTCGGCCAAAGCAGTCGTTCCCGCGAACGCGAGAATACTGGCGGCCAGCAGCGCAGAGATTGGAGTGCGGGTCATTCAGAACGGTCCGATCGGATAGCATATTGGGTGACGGTGAATCCGAAAGGGTTTTGCCAGACATCGTCGATCGCGCGGGTCCGCTCGGGCCGGAATTCGTACATCAACGTGGCAGTGAACGATCCATCCTGTACCCCCTGAGGGCTGGTCAGGCGCTTTCTGAGCCGCACCTGGGCGCGGTTCTCGCCAATAAGGGTGATCGATGCGATCTCAACGGCCATCTCGGCCGCAGCCCCGTAACGCGTCGGCGGATAGCTCTCCTGACCCGATGTCCACATCGCGCGCATGTTGGCCTCGGCTGATCCGGAAGACTGTGCGAGGACACGGCGGACACGAAGATCGTTGTCGAGCTGGTTGTAGGTCTCGCGGTCGAGAATGTAGCGGTAGATTTGCGCTTCGATCACGGCAGGCCGTTCGGAGAGCGACACGGTTTCAACCGTGGCATTGGGGAGCGCCATCCCGGTCGCGGGATCGTAGGGCACAACCACGGGAGGCGGCGTCTCGACCATCAGCGCGACAGCCGCAGCCGCCAAACAGCCGAATACGCCAAAACCTGCCCCGGAAATGCCGATCATCCGCCAAAGCTGTTCCCGGCGCAGGGCACCGTAGACAAGTTCCTCTTCCACGAGCTCGCGCGCAGTCATCACCCCTGCCCCACTCACGGCTCAAGGTCCGGCAAGGTGAAGTCCATGTAACGACGTTCTTCGGCGACGGTGGCGGCATCAACCACGCCTGCATTGCCTGCGCCGAGGGTCTGGATCGCTTCCAGCTCCCACATCCGGGTCATGGCGATGGCGAGTTCCGCCGTGACGCGTGTGTTATGATCCATCGAGGCTTTGAGATCTTCCATGTCCGGGATCATCTCGACCAGACGTTCCACCCGTTCGAGCGACTGTTCCGCCTCTGCGTGGCTGTTCTGCGCCGCCGCCGACATCACAGCACCTGTGGTTGCCCGCGTAGCCACGCCTTCGGCGCCCGGATTGCCGCTGGTGGCGATCTCGCGGAGTGAATCCTCGTCGAACCCGGCGCTTGCCAGCGCCTGTTCCATCTGCGTGCGCATGGGCCCGGCATTGGGCCCGATGAGAGCGCTCCAATCGCCCGCCTGGATGCCTCGGATCAGGCCGGGGATGTCTTCGAAGTTGGCCTCAAGCAAGGTGTCGAGGTCCCCGCCCATGGCAAGTCCGAGGATGCTGCGCGGCCCGGTGAGCGAGGCATACATCTCGTTCAGCTGATCGAGTTGGCTTTGCAGCATGTCCAGTTGCTCCAACGCATTGTCCAGAAGATCCGTTTGGATCCCGAAATCCTGCAGCATCTGTTGGAGCTGGCGGATTTCCTGAGCAATGTTCTGAGTGTCCACCGTGGGCACACCCTGTGCCGCGGCAGGTCCGGTGACATTGAGGGCGAGCGCGAGAGCAATGCTACCGGCGAAAAGGGAACGGGGCAGGCGCAGGTTCAACGCAGATCCTCCTGACTGAAATCCATGAATTGCCGCTCGGCAGCCTGGGCCGCCGCCAAGGCGATCTGTTCCGCACTGAGTGGCTCGGTTCGGGCGGCCTTGATCCGGGTCCGGATTGCGACCAGCCGGGCCAGTTCGGCCCGGGCATAGGTGTTGAGCGCGATGGCCTCGTGGAGATCCTCGGTCTCACCGATGCGGGTGATGATGTCCTGAACCCGCAGGGCTGCGGCCCGGACCGAAACCAGCGAATAATCGCCATAGACCCCGGCGCCATGGGCCGAGAGGCTGAAACTCGCGTTGGCGAGGAGCACAGGGTCGATGGTGCCGAGCGCATCGATGCCGCCTATGGCCGCGAGGTAGCTGTTGTACTGCTGCGGGATCACCACGACATAATGCTGGGTTTCCGCGAAAGGCGGCACACCGCCATAATCCTGCACATTGCCCGGCCCGGCGTTATAGGCGGCGAGCGCATGGATAATGTTGCCATCGAACATGTTCAGCATTTGTGCGAGGTATCGCGCACCGCCGGTGACCTGCAGATAGGGATCGTCGTAATAGGCCGGGTAGATCCCGAGATCGCCCGCGGTACCGGGCATGATCTGGGTAAGTCCGAAGGCCCCCACGGGTGAGCGTGCCCCGATCTGGAAACGGCTTTCCTGCCAGATCAGCGCCTGCAAGAGACAGCGCCATTGCACGAGCGAAAGACCTGCGCGGCCGACCCCGGACAGACTATGGGTGTCGCGTGCCGCGCGGATGATCAGCTCCTCGATCCCCTCCCGGGCATCGCCGAACATCCGCGCTGCCGCTGGATTGGCGTCCTCGGGCGCATAAAGACTGGCGGCCGCGCTTTCGACGTTGTCTACCGCCCCCTGCCCCGCCTCGAGCCCCGCCACGGTTCCGGCCACGTCTCCAGCGCCAAGCGACATGGCATCCATCAGCCCTTCGAGGGAGGCGAGTTGCTGGCGCTCGATTTCGGCCAGTTCCTCCTCGCGGCTTAGCCGGTCCTGCTGCAGTGCCAGGTCACGATCGGTCTGCTCAAGGATGGCCTGCCGCTCCGCGAAGAGGCGCAGGTCGAAGGTCGGCACGCCCTGGGCGATCGCTGGCCCCGCCGTGGGACCTGCCAGCGCAAAACCGATCATCGAGAGAGGAAGCCAGGTCCGCATTGGCTCAGCCGCCCGCCCCCAAGAGGACGAAATCGCAGGCCGTGTCGCGGCGCGTGACCTCCGCCCCCATGGTCGAGATCGTGGCGGTGGCGGTTCCTGTCTGCGCAGGAGCCACGCGAAAATTGAAGCAGTTGGCTTGCGGGGGGTTATGCTGCGCACAGGCTGTCAGGGTCAGGCCGAGCCCGAGCAGCACGACGCTGCGAATGATGGTACGGGTCATGTCACTCTCCAGAAATCAGGACGGTCGCGATAATCGGCGCCGACAAGTGCTTCGCCCTTCTCCATTCCGCCAAGGATGGTCACGAGCGGGCCGAGCGCGCTGAGATCGGCATCGATCACGACGGAACCACGGTCGTCGCGTACAAGTGCGAGCCGCGAGGCCGAGCCGACGCCCAGAAGCACGTCGAGCTCTTTCTCGGTCAGGCCGAGCATCGCGTAGTCAGCGGCGGACGCACGAATGTTGGGCAAGAGCACCTGCGTCGGCACCGCTTCCACGATGGTCTTGCCGGTGCGCGTGCGCTCGAGCTGGCTGGCATATTGTGTCATCATCACGACGACGGCGTTCTGCTTGCGGGCGGTCACCAGCCAGTTGCTGAGTCGCTCCGCAAAGTAGGCGTTGTCGAGGGCTTTCCATGCCTCGTCGATGACGATGATGGTGGGCTTGCGGTCCTCGATCACCCGCTCGACCCGGCGGAAGAGGTAGGACAGGACCGCCATGCGTTCCCGTTCGCTCTCGGAATCGAGGATGCCGGTGAGGTCAAAGCCCGCGACTTCGCCATCGATGCTGAAACTGTCCTCGGCATTGGCCCCGAAGATCCAGCCGTAGCGACCTTCGGCCGTCCATTCCTGCATACGCTCGAAGAGATCGCCCTCGTCATCGGTCGAGACCAGCAGCGAGGCGAAATCCGACCAGTTCCGCAGGCCCGCATGTCCTGCGCTCGCGTTCTGGCGTACGACCTCCTGCAATCGGTTGGTCTGAACCGGGGTCAGCGGTCGATCGCGCCGCTCCAAGAGGCTCGCGAGCCAATCAGCAAGCCATGCCTGGCCCCGCATGTCGATCTCGGTCTGGAGCGGATTGAGGCCCGTGGGCCGTCCGGCCCGCACGGTCGAATAGCTGCCGCCGAGCGCGCGGACGGCCATCTCCATCCCCGCGCGATAGTCGAATACGAAGACCCGCGCACCTGCCCGCCGTGCCATGGTCATCAGGAAAGCCGCCAGGACGGATTTGCCGGAGCCGGGACGGCCGAGGATCAGCGTGTGGCCTCCCGTGGGCTCGCGATCCGGCGCGCCCTGTTCGTGGAAGTTGAAGCGAAAACCGCTGCGCTCGGGTGTCGGAAAGAGCGTGATCGGCACGCCCCAGGGGACTTCCCGCCCGGTTTTGCCGAGCGGTGTGCGGTGGAAGGTGGCGAGATCGGCGAAGTTGTGGTTCGTGATCGCGGCCTTGCGGCTGCGCGCCCCGGTGTTCCCGGGATGCTGCGCCATGAAATGCGCCCGCGCCCCGAAGGCCTCCGAGATCAGGTTGATGCCGGAGGTGGCAGAGATGTTGCGGATTTCGGCCGCGATGTCGTCAAGCGCCGTCTGCGTGCGGGCATAGACGGCCACGGTCATGTGGTGCTCGCCGAAGATCAGGCGTTTGGATTCCAGATCGTCCTGCGCGAGTTCCAGTTCCTGGGCGAGACTGACAGCCCCGTCGTTGGCGGCCTGTATCAGCCGCAGCTGCCGCTTGATCCGGCCCGCCATGATGTTGGCGTTGATCGGCACAAAAGAGTGCGTGACCACCATGTCGACGGGCAGATTCAACTCGTCGAGCATCAGGCTATCGGTCTTGGCCGGGTAGTTCTTCACCGCAAAGATCGCCCCGAGCTTGTCGCCGACGGCACCGTCCGAGAGTGCGATGGTCGTGCCGCGGAAGGTGACGCGCGTATTGGCTACGTCCTCGGCGATCACACCGAGGCGCGACCGGGGGAAGAGCGGGTGCTCCTCGCCCGTGTTTAGTGAACCGAGGAAGCCCAGAAGCTCGCCGGTGCTTGCGGCCAGCAGGCGGGGCTTCAGCTCATCGAAGGAGGACAGCAGAAACCCCACAACCTCGTCGAGCTTGCGCAAGCGGCGGGTGGTGTCGGTCGCATGTCGCGAGCGAGACGCCCCAAGTCCGAACGGCAAGCGGCTGCCGGTCTCAGGTCGCTTCAGCACCGTCAGGGTCAGCGTCTTGTCGCGCAAACCCGCGCGGCCGAGATGCGCGTGCCATCGTTCGTCGACGGCAGCCGCAAACCCTTCGCCCGGAACGGGCGGCAGGGTCACATCGACCGCTTTCGACACCTTGTGCAGGTAGAAGGAGAACTCCGTCCCCACCTGCGCGACGATGCCAGCCAGCAACCCTCCGATCCGGTCGAGATGCCCGTCCTCGCTCGTGGTGCTGTTCACCCCTTCGAGGCGGATGCACTGCATCAGTTCGTTGCCGCGTGTCCGGATCGTTCGGTCGTTCACGAGGCTCACATAAGGCAGCATCATTGAGAGCCGCTTCTCGCCCTTGACCCATGCGGGTAGCGCGGTCAGCGGATCGATGGCGTTCTCAATCTCATCGGCAATTCCATCACGGGGCATAGCTGTCGCCTCCGTGCAGCTTGCGGTTCGTCGTGGGCGGGGTTTCCTGCAGGGTGATCACCAGGACATCGAGGAAGTTCGGATCCCAGTCCGCGGCCTTCCAGAGCGCCGGCCAGGCCAGCCCCGCGAAAACAGCCACCACCCAGCTCTGCACCCAGAGGAACAGAAGCGTCGAGCCGAAGAGCCAGACCATGGCGTACATGATCGGCAAGCCCATCAGCTTGGGTGGCCTGAGAAGGCCGATGAACACGCGGGACTGGTCAGCCATGGCCAAGAACTCCGGGATTGCTCAGGTGGTCCAGATGGCGGCGACGATGGTGGGTGCTGCGGCGATGCCCGCGATTGCAACCACGACCCAGAGCGCCTGACGGAAGTCGAGGATGCCAAAGAGCCAGGAAAGGAACACCCCGATCAGCGCAAGCGTTCCGATCACGATTCCCAAGGGGCCGGTGATCGCATCGACAATTCCTTGAAGCAGGGTCTGTACCGGCGAGAGGTCGATGCTCTGCGCAAGCGCTGGACCCGCCAGCACGATAAGGGCCATCGCGCCGAGCGCGACGATCGAAGGTCTCGATGTCATGAAAGATCTCCTCTGAGCCGCTCAAACACGGCAGTCACACGGGCCACATGCCCTTGGGTTTCTCGAAAAGGCGGGATGCCGCCGTGGCGTGTGACCGCCTCAGGGCCAGCGTTGTACGCCGCAAGGGCCAGAGAACCCTCACCGAACTGGTCGAGCATCATCAGCAAGTAGCGGGCTGATCCGTCGAGGTTCTGCGCAATGTCATGTGGGTCCACGCCGAGGTCGCGGGCGGTATCCGGCATAAGCTGGCCAAGGCCTATGGCACCGACAGGGCTACGTGCAGCCGGATTGTATGCGCTCTCGACTTCGATATTGGCCCGGTAAAGGAGCGCCCAATCAGTGACTGAAAGCCCTGCGCGACGCAGCGCACCATGCCCGGCATACCGCAGAGCCGTGGTCTCGATCGCATGGAGGATTTCTGGGGTGGCGCGGGCGGCGGATCGAGCCGGGATCGCTGTCTCGCTCGTTGCGTCAGGAACGCGAGGTTCTGCGAAGAGAAAAAGGCGCCCGTTTGCCTCTTGAGAAGTGGAAATCAATTGGCCGTCTGGGCCAACCGAAAAGATGAAACCGTCGGCCAGGGCCGGGGGCGCGGAACAAACGCCTGTACCCAAAGCAACGACGAGCGCAGTCGCGCGGTCAGCTGCCTTTGACCGGAGGCGCGGCGTGGCGCTCGCGGCCACCTTCTTCAAGTGGGATGCTAGCGGTCGTACAGCCCATGTCGGCCAGGAAACTGACAAGGCCAACGATGGTTTTGAAGTCGCGGAGCTTGAGGACGCTTCGGCTGGTGACGAGCATCTTATCGTCACGCCCATCAGTGGCGACGGCGCGGATGACCCACGAGCCGTACCAGCTGTTATGGCGCTTCTCTGCTCTCTCCTTGCAGACCACCTCAATGAGGTAGCCCTCGGCGAGCAAGCCGCGCAGTCCGTCTTCTGTAACCACATTCGGGGCTTCTTCTATCATGGCCTTCCCTTGGGTCCTTGTTCTGCCTGGGTGCAGTATCAGGCCCACGGGGTCGCAACACCGTGAGCGATACAAAACAACATTAGTGATAGCAAGACAATAATAACGTGTTGACGAAGTTCGCCTTGCTCCGATAACGGTGATAGCCGACAGAATGATAATCTTAAAGGCGGCAAAGGAGTTTTGCCCTGCGCTTGTTTATTGCGCGCAACGCACCGTTGCTGTTCGCGTTCCTGCTTGGAAGCATGCCGATAGCCGCGGCAGCAGATTGCGTACCTCCCGAACGACCGTTCTTGCCTCAGTCGCAAGAAGACATGCGTGCCTACGCCGATCTGATCAGAAGCGATTTCGAGACCTACATTGCCGATGTGCAGGACTACTTCCGTTGTCTCGACGCCGAGCGCGCTCGCGCCTTTGTTGAGGCGAGGGAGGTCAGTGATGACTACGCCAGGTTCCTGAATGCTCTCGAGTAAGCGACTACGGGTTTGTGCCGCCAGTAGAAATCAACCGTTAGACCAACGCTCCGTCAGTCTCCAACGCAATGATGTTTTTCAAGCGGGCGATCATGTCCTCACCAACTGCGACATCCACGCTCGCCGTCTCGATGATCGTCTCCTGACCTGATATCCGAAACTGGGCCTGAAGACCTTCCGATCCTGAAAGATCTTGGTGATGCGGATAGAGCAGCGTCAGTCGCGGGGCTTTGTACAGGTGCGCATAGGCCATCATCTGATAGACGTCGCCTTGGGACACTCCTTGTTTTCGATCATCAATACGGGAGGAAATCCGCTTCCACTTCGTGTCGATCACATGGACAACCTGCCCCGCACGCCAGATCAGGATATCGGGTTTCGTCTGGAACACAGCGCGGTCATCATCGAGCGATGTCAGGCAGAATAGTCTCCCGCCTTGTAGAGAGACCCGATACTCCGTGCGTGCCAAAGCGCGTGTGATCAGTCGGCCGACATATTCCTCAAAAAGTGCGTTCATCTCAAAGAGGAGTGCAGTCCCCCGCCCCACCCCGGCACTCGTCGTTTGGTACCGATTACGCAGAAAAAGTTGCGCCATCCCGAACAATTCCTGCCACGCCCGGTTTGTCCGGTCGATGATGACCTCATTCCATTTCAGCGCAGGAACAGCGACTTCGGATATATCGGCGTAGACGAAAGCCAGTTCGCGCAAACGCTGTTGATTGGCGGGACTGCGCGACATTCTGGAGAGATGTGCGACCGTTGCTTTCATGATGCGGTTCAGAGCGATGTCTTCTGACAGCTCATCAAATTTGCAAGCGAGCCGTGAGGGGTTCGCTGCGTGACGAGTAAATTGACGAGGCAGATTGAGCGTCCCGCGCAACGCTGCAAGGTCATCCTCTTGGACAATATATCGCCGCGGCATGCCGCGACGAACGGCATCGGTCAGCTTGGTGCAGAAAATGCGGATGAGAATTTCCAGAAGCGTTTCGCGCTGCCAGTCAAGCTCTGTGATCTGGCCTGTCTCGATTTTTAGGTCCAGTGCGACTGCGAGCATGTGAACAAGACGCTTGCGAATGGCAGCATTCTTTCTTGCTTCGCCTCCTTGCCCTTCGACATCGATCTTGGGAAGAATTTCAAGGCTGCAGCCATCGGTTGCCAGGACCCCGACAACGCCACGCGCCCGCAGTTCATGGCGCCGATCCTCAAGCACTCCGCCTCCACCCCTTCCCGCAAAGGTCGATACTCTGGCGAGCGCCGCGAGACGCTCGGCAAAATGATCGGGAATGCAGCCGTCCCCTTCGCCGTGGGGCAACGTTTCCCATTCGCGCAGGGTGAAGGCCGGCATCAGGCCGCAAACTCCGAGAAGTCGAATTTGTCTTTGACCGTCCACCGCAGTTTTTCGCTAGAAAAGTCGTCTTCAGTCATGCCTCCGGGTACCGCAATTTGTTTGGCATCGAGGAAGCGGGCGGGACCGTGAGTAGAGTCGCCAAGAACAGCTGCAACCTTGGACCAGTCCTCATAGAAATACTCAGCCAGAAGCGGGATCACCTTGTCTCGCATGACGCTCTCAATATCCGCCCTCGTCTGGCAGCCTGTGAAGTACGCGTGCCCGATTTGATGCTCCCGGTCGAACAGATACTCAATTCGCTCGTTGATCGTAGACAGCAGCTTTTGCAGATCGACCCCATCAACGTTGTCCGACAAAACTGAAGGGTCGGGCATCAGTTCCTTGAAAGAAAACCGGCGGCGTAGCGCTGTGTCCAACAGCGCGATGGAGCGATCGGCCGTGTTCATCGTACCGATGACATGGAGGTTCTGAGGCACGCCAAAGGACTTCTTGGAATAGGGAAGCGTGAGGCGGATCTCGTTGTCCATCCCGAGCCGCTTGTCGGGCTCGAGAAGCGTGATCAGCTCGCCGAAGACCTTCGAGATGTTCGCCCGGTTGATCTCGTCAATGATGAGGACATAGCTTTCAGGTCCGGCGGCTGGAATGCGATTACCATGTTGCTTGCTCTTCTGATCAACTGGAACCAGCCAGGATTGATCCGGGTGACTAGCCCAGCTAGGCATGTTGTGGTCTTCCCAACCCCCGGTCGGCTCAACCCCGGTTTTCATTCCTTCCTGGACGAGAGCTTCACGATATTGTTCCAAGGAGAAGCCATCCGGTTTCTCGTCCGCAAGGCGCGTTGCGACATGTTGTGCAATGTGACGGAAAGTTCCTTCACGCACAGGCGGCATGGTTCCCACAGTAAATAAGGGTGTTGATGTGCTATCGTGTCTCTTGCGCTCAAAAGGTTCGGTTTCATCGAACGCAATTGCCTCCAAAGCGTCCCAGTCGATGCGATCTGCGGCAAGCTGATACATCGGTTGAAAGGCGCTGAAGTTTTGCGGGTAAAAGTCGGACCGTTTCGCTCCGTTTTCGTCGCTCCAAATCCATTCTACGCGACGACTGTGCTGTGCACCGGTAGATGTCTCATCGAATTCATAATCCCCGACGATCCTTCCCAGAGCGACTGCCAAGTTCTTCCCGACAGTTAGGAGAACGTAGCTCCCTGGTTCAGCAGCACCTCTGAAGTACCAAGTGCCGCTAATATCGGCCGCGCGTCCGTCTGTTCCAGGGTTGCTTTCGAGCCATTGAGATTTGACTGCCTGAAAATCCTCATACTCAGGCCCCGACCAATCGATCCCTGCGCCAAATCCCCAAAAAATCTTGTTGTTACGAACGGCCGCAGAAAGTTGATCCCTCCAATCTGTGCCAATGAGGCTGAGCTTGAAGAGTCCCTCTCTTCGATCCAAGAGCTGAGCTTGTCCGGTTGTGCCCGGATCTAGGCGCGCCGCTTCGCAAATGCGTTTGAAAATGCCGTCATGACATTCAAGGCGAAAGCCGGAGCTGCCTGCGATCGGTTCCGGCCCTTCCATGTTGCCATTTCCTGTGGTCGGCCGCAGCCCTTCGATAAATTCCTCGTACGACATCGATTGGTGAAATGTCACAAATTCAATCCGTCCCTCGCTCACGAGTTCGCGGTACGTGCGCATCAGGGTGGATCGTTGGTCGCGCCCTTCCAGACCAGATGCGACCTGCTCTCCCAAACAGAGCCGGACGGCTTCCCATGCAGTCTGATAGGTCTTGCCCGTGCCCGGCGGGCCATAGAGGATCAAGTTTACGGCGGATGGCGAGGGCGCTTTTTTTGTGTCGGTCACGGTGTCCGCCTCCGGTTGGGAATTTAGCGTATAGGTGAAAACGGTCGAACTGCTTGGATTTGGTTCGGTGCTCGTGGGCGGTGGTACTTGCGCAAGTTTCTGGAATTTTTCACCGCCAAGTGCCTGGCAGATGTTCGGGAACGCGTCTTTCAACCCGATTGCCGCAGAAAGGTCTCCTGCGCGGATGGAGACCTCCCTGGCCGACTTTTCCCGGGCAGGTTCGATGAAATAGTTCAGGGCGCAGAGCCTGATCCGGTCGGCACCTTCCATTAGGTGTTCGTACCGCTCAGGGCGCTCGGTGGGCTGATCGTTTTGGTCGACGATAATGTAACCGGCGTTGTGAAGACGCGCAGCAGCATCCGCCTTCTGTCCCCAGCCACCGTTTAGTTCTGTCTTGCCGAGAATGAAGCCAATTAGCGGTTTGGTCGGATAAACGCGGTTTCCGCGCTCACGCGATGACCGGACCCAATAGTCGCGTGGCTCACCGAAGGCACCAAAGATATCGCTATGAGCTCCGTTCGCACGGTAGCTGTCGTATGCGTCCATCGCGGCTTCAATCTGGGCTCGATCGAGTGCGTGGCCTTTTGCGCCTTCCTCCATCGCATAGTTATGGACGACCCAAAGCGCACTTTGAACGTCGATCATATCTCGAGGTGCGAGGCCGCGCTCTTCGAATGCGTGACGTACTGCCTTCATAAAGCGCATCTCATCCGCGTAGGTCTCGGCAAGCGTTGAATGCTTCGGGAATGGTGTTCCTACTGCTTCGCGCCATAGTTCCTGCCGAACCGTATGCCGGATGTAGACTGCCTGATCTGGCCATAGATGAAAGAAAATGAACTCACCGATCTGCCTCGCCGCGTCTTCCGTGCCTTTCGGCACGGCCTCTTTCCAAATGCCTGCGAAGATGTCGAGCGCCGCCGCATGTTCTTCCGGTGATCTAAGTGCAGCACGTACAAGCGACGCAACGGCGGGATCGAGAAGCCCGTGATCAGCGTTGCTCTTTGGGCTTAGAGGTTCGCTCGTGCGCCAATCCAAAAGGTTGTTAGAGTCAGTCGCGGCGGTGAAAACGGCTTCTGTAATCGAGCTGTCATCGCCTGCGCTTTCCAGGGCCGGGCGCAGCTTGTTGATCGTTGCCAGTTTGTAGTTTCGTTCTGCTTCATCAAAATCTGGATCCGGGCGATCGAAGCGATCGAGGCTTGGAAAGAAGTGTTGCAGACGCTCTATCCAGCGCTTCACGGCAGTCGGGTCGAGCTGAAAGTCTCCCGCAAAGCCAAGAGCGGTCAGAGCTGCGCGCGCCCTATCGGGATCGAGGTCACCAAGCTTCCAAGCGTCTATGTCTTGAAAACCTTTCGACTTGAGCCCGCTGTGGCGACCTTCACTGTCGCTTCCGGACGGCGGCTTCCTGCTGGGTTCCAGGCCGGCATCGCGCAGCGCAGGCACATGACTCTCGTGAAACCAGAGGTTTGGGCGATCGTTCGTATACTCGAGACAGAGCGGCCGACCCTGCGGATCGATCAGTGGGCCAAGATAGAGGCTTGCATCGTAATCCGGGTTTGGCCGCAGTTTCGAGTTCCGAATGACTTCAAACACTGCACGGCGATTAGCCGAGGGCTTTCGCTTTGTTTCAAGTTCGGAGATGCGGTTTGTGAAACTGCTCCAGTCCATTTTCCCTATCTCGTTGATTCTGGTTGATAGCTTTTCAGCGCGCATAGCGTGTTGATCAGCTGCATTTGTTCCACGGTATCGCACTTGGCCTCGCGCAAGCGCGGTGAGCCGAAGACCAAGGCCAGGCCCTTGGCACGCGACACCGCCACATTGATACGGTTGAGCGAAAACAGAAACTCCATGCCTCGTGATGTCTCTTCGGCAGAAGATGCCGTCATTGAGACAAGGCATACAGGTGCTTCCTGCCCCTGAAACTTGTCGACCGTCCCGACCCGAATGCCATCGGGAAGTGCATCTTGGAAGGCATTCACCTGAGCGTTGTAGGGGGCCACAACGATGATGTCAGACCGGCGCATGGGTCGCTCAGTGCCGTCTTTTTCAGTCCAGGTGCCCGTCAGAAGGTCGTCAATCGTGTCCTGAATTGCGGCAACCTCTTCGGAAGCGATCTGCGCATTGCCTTCATGGTTCACGGGCACCCAAAAGGCACCCGCAGCTGGGAAACTGGTTCCCGATACGCCTTGGCGGACCGTATCTGCGTGACTGATCAAACGACCTTCGTAGACCTGATCGGAGATGAAACGGCAGACGTCGGGATGCATCCGGCGCGTGACGGGAAGGAAAATCCCTCTGTCAGGCGGAATTGTTGCGTGATCGCCCAGCATCCAGTCCAGGCAGGAAAGATTTGCGGGTTCAGGGTGTGCCCCTTGGATCACTTGCGGAAGCTGTCTCGGATCGCCAACCAGCACGATGTTTTTTGCAGACCGCCCCATGGCAGCCATGTTGGCCAAGCCAACCTGCCCCGCCTCATCAACGAACAGCCAGTCGAATGCCTGCACATTCTCTTCCCGCGCAAAAAAGAAAGCAGTTCCGCCCACGACATGACCGCCACTTGCGGCTTCGGCGTTATCTGTAGTGCGTTGAATTGGACAATCGTCTGGGTAGCCATCGTCGGACCCGGAAACCTTGTGAATCAGATCCAGCGTGATCGGCAGATCTTCGTCTTCAAGCGCACCTAGGCACCCCATCAATACGTTGCGGATGGCCTCGTGGCTGTTCGATGTGACACCAACGCGCGCGCCTTTTCGGACAAGAGACAGGATCGCGCGGGCAGTGACGAACGTTTTGCCCGTGCCCGGGGGGCCCTGAATAGGCAAAACCGTTTGATCCATCGCGCCGACGGCATCAATCGTGCCTATGACTGGGTCCTCAACCGGCGACAGCGCCCCAGTAGTCAGCCGCGGCGCCGCTCTGCATAGAAGATCATCTACGGCCCGGTAGGACTTGACCGTGCATTGATCGGCGATGACGTCCTGCAGAGCCGCTGCGATGACCTTGGTATCAAGCGGCCAATCGGGGTGGAGAGAGAGGCGATCCTCCAAAAGGTGGCCTTTTCCCGGTCCGACCTTGACCGTAATCTCGCGTCTTCTCCGGTCCATCTCCTCGATATTGACAGAGACCGGGGCGCCATCGAAAACAGGAACGGTGGCTTTCTTTCCTGGCCGCAGTTTTGTCTCTTGCACTGGAAAGCGGTAGCGGCGTGCAAACGAACGCTTTACCGGCTCGACAGCGGAAATCGCTTCCAGCCCAGCTAGGGCGTCCAAATCGTCGATGAGGTCATCTTCGTCTTTCGCGGCGCTGTCAAAAACGGCCCATTGGGCAGGTTTGACCTCGCGCCTGTGAAAAAGACCCAGATTGAACAGTAGATCCTGCCGCTCATCCGGCAAAGCAGAAGCGGCAATCCGCTCGCGGAGCGCCCTTGTCTCTGCGTCTTCCTCAGCTTCTTTTGGAGTCGCGTCTTGGCCAATCGATGGCCACGGTCCTGCCGGGCGGATGCCAACCAGCCAGTCTCGCAACTCTTCGGTCGAGATGCAGTCAATACGGTTGTAGTCCTCGATTTCATCAAGGATGTGTTGATCGCCGATCTCGCGCCATCTTTCGTATGCTACGACCGAACCACCCGCTGTTTTGACCTCTCCGTCGCGCTTTCGATCGTAAAAAGCTTCCATCGATTTGATCGAATAGTTTGGCTCCGAACCAACCAGTCCTCCACGCACGACGGCGAACAGATCGACAAAACGGCGCTCGCGTAGAAGCCGATCGAGAAAGGCTTCGCCGTTTCCATATTTGGTCGTCAGCCGCTTGAGAGCCGTGATTTCATAAGGGGCATAGTGATAGATGCGCGCTTTAGGATACTCTTCCAGCCTTGCGCGGAAGAATGCCAATAAATCGCTCAAAGCTTGGGCCTCGGCCCTGTGATCATGCGCCCAGAACGCTAGAAATTGCCCGTCAAACCAGAGCCCGTGCAGGTATTCCAGTCCGCCTTCGAAGTGTGGATCTCCTTCGATGTCATAGAAGACGTCGCCAGGCTTTGGTTCTGGCAGCAGGTCAAAGCCTTTGCCAGGTTCAGGCGCCCTCAATTCGAACGTTGGTCCGCCAGTCTTCCGGTCATGCTGCAGACGCGCCTGCGTGACCAGTCGCAAGCGAGTGTTCTCGGACATGCCGCGTACTGGTTGGGCGAGCGCCGCCAGCTCCGCCATGGTCTTGATACCAGCTGCTTCAAGCTTCTTGACCTGGCCCTTCGTGACATTCGCCACATTGAAGAGGCTGTCCTCCTTCGCCCATACATCGGCACAGTGATCTGCCCAACGACACAGTCCGCAGTCGGCGCAAGGCACGGGCCGAGTGGTGGCCGGTTCCGCCACGAAAGCCTCAAGCCGCGCACGGGCTGCTCGAGCGTAATGTGCGTAATCTGCCAGCCGCAGCGTTGCACGCTCACCTGTCCCGAGTTCAACATGCGCAAACACGGGAGGCACACCCTGAATTTCGGTCAGAAGGTCTGAGTAGAGCACGAGCTGCAGAACATGCTTGGGATGCGGTCGGCGTTTCAGTTTGGTGTCGGCCACTTCGTAACTGAATGGTCCAAGCGCCGAGGGCGTATCCACCCGCAAAAGAAAATCCGACCATCCACCCCAGTTCCCGGACAGAAATGCACCTTGGAAGACGACCTCGGCACCGCTTTGCAGTACCGCGCGTGTCGTTTCGGAATCCTGGGCGATGTTTCCCCGTTCGATCTCCACGACTTTGTTGCCCGCGGCCTTCAGACGTTCGAGATGCGCCAGCTCGTGCGCATCTCCTTGCTTCTGCAGAAGTGCGGCGTCTTCTGTGTCTTCTCCCGGGGTGGGCCCTTCGCCTCTAAGGCGCAATAAGTCGAGGGCGGTCGCATGGGTACATCCCATGAACCGCATCAAGTCAGTCGCCGAAAAAAGGATTTTGTTGTCAATTTTCCGCATGGGTTCCAGCAATCATCAATGAGCGCAACCCTCGGAGCGGAAACGTCTCGTTAGCTTGCAGCTTCTTCAATAACATCGGTGGGTGTCAATATCTGTCGTGCTTGGCAAACATTTGATTCTTGACGCTTTACAGCCGACGACGCGCTGCGGACACTGCTATGCGGCGAAGCCGTCCTGGCCCCGAACAATCCGAAGACTTTTGGGCGCAATAAGGGAAGCGCGCTTGCCCTTTGCTCCCATCCAGAGTGAGAACCCTTTGGCGATTAAGTTTGCCGCATCATCCAGCGTAATGGCATAAACTGCGAATTCAGCATGGTGCTTGTTCTTTCCATGCGCCGGGTCCGCCAACTGATACCCTTTGCTGGTGATTGCCGGCTCTTCAATCACCCCGGCACGAGAGCAAATCCGTTCAATTTTGATCACACGTCCACGCATCGTTTTTTCCTCTCTGTGTTCTGCTGCGCCTGACGAGCCTCTCAACTCGCACCGTGATCACCCTTACCGGAATCGGCTCGACAGGACGCAATGACACAAATAGCCTGCAAGGGTGTCAAAAACTGACAGGTCCAGAGCAGCCCATGTCCTTTTCCAAGGCCCAAGATCTCATTCGTCTTGCTCAGATGGCCGCCGCGCGCCGCAGCGGGGTCAGTCTCGAAGACATCTGTGACGAGTTTTCGGTTTCTCATCGCACTGCTCAGCGTATGACCGATGCGTTGGAGGCCACCTTCGGAAATGTCGTGGCTGAAGACGGTGAGGACCGGAAGCGACGCTGGTGCTTACGCGACACTGGACTCTCACGGCTACAACTTCGGCATGAAACTGGCGCCGAAGCACTGGAGATCGCTGCTCGTTCAGCCGAAGCAGAAGGCAGGCTGCGGCATGCAAAGGCCTTGGCGGACCTTCGAGATGGTATGTTGGCAAGAGTGCCGGCTCGAGCTCGCATCGAAGCGGATGCAGAGGCTGTCCTGATGGCCATGGGCCAAGTCACACGACCCGGCCCCCGTGTCAGTGTCGCTCCCGACATTCTTGACGCAATTATCGAGGCGCTGCGCGGACCCTTTCGGTTACGCGTGCGCTACAGTCAGGACACGAAGAAACGCATCTTGGAGCCGCATGGGGTATTGCTGGGGCACAGGACATATCTTGCGGCGCGTGACCCAGCAAAGGCAGATGAGGTCCGAAACTTCCGCATTGATCTTATACACGAAGCAGAAACCTTGAATGAAAGCTTCAAGCTCCAGGACGGCTTCACCATTGCAGATTATGCAGCCCACGCCTTTGGGGTCTGGCAAGATCCGACGCAATTCGGGGAAGTGGTCTGGCGCTTCAGGCAAGACGCAGCCGCTCGTGCAGCCGGCTTCCAGTTTCATCCAAGACAGACATTGGAACACCAGCCAGATGGCAGTCTTATCGTCCGTTTCCATGCAGCGGGCTGGCTTGAGATGGTTTGGCACCTGTATCAATGGGGCGACAAGGTTGAAGTCATCGCCCCGGCGGAGTTGCGAGCCATGGTCGAGGGCTATCGCCGCTCCGATTTTGCCGCGATGCCGTGACCTGATTTTTCGAGGAGAATTTTTATGAACGACAGCTTGACGTTCCAAGCACTGAAGGAAAAACAGAGGGCCATTCGCTCGGGATTTCCCGAAACCATGGGCCTTCGTGTCCACCGTGCAATCAGTTGGATCGGTCGTGCCGAGGCCTGTGAAGAAGACGATGACGCGCGGTTCATATTTCTTTGGATCGCATTCAATGCAGCCTACGCCGACGAACGAGAATTCCAGTCTATCCCGCTTGGTGAACGCGCTACGTTCCTTGAGTTCTTTGGTCGGCTGACACAGCTGGATGCTGATCGGCGGATCTACAAGGCCGTTTGGCAGCGCTTCTCTGGTCCAGTTCGTCTTCTCCTGGAGAACCACTACGTCTTTAGCCCGTTCTGGCAACACCACAACGGAATCGAAGGCTTCGATGATTGGCAGGAGCGTTTCAATGCTTCGGCCCGAGCCTTCGGACAGGCTTTCCAGGCTGGAGACACAGCGAGAGTTTTGAGTTTTGTCTTTGACCGTCTGTACGTTCTGCGCAACCAGCTCGTGCACGGCGGTTCGACTTGGAACGGCGGAGTTAATCGCGCGCAAGTGCGCGATGGAGCGGCAATCCTTGCATTCCTGATGCCAGTTTTTGTTGACCTGATGATGGATAACCCGAGCGGAGACTGGGGGCGTCCTTTCTACCCCGTAGTCTCGTAGCTGCGCGCAGTTCCTGCTGAGCTAACAGCAGAACCCCGCACGTGCATAGACCTTCTTCCGGCAAAGGTACCGCTAGCGGGGACCTTTCGCTCTGCCTAGCAATCAAATCTCCTTGCTATCATTAATGTTGTTTCGTATCGCTGCACCATTATGGATGGAGTCGGCATCATGAAGCACGTGATCCACGGCGTGGCAACAGCCACGGCAATAAGCATATCTGGACTAATGGCCTCGTCAGCACCGGCTCAGGCCTATCAGGTCGACTGTGCGATCCTCCTCTGCCTTGCGGGCGGCTGGCCTGCATCCGCGCCCTGCGTGCATGCCAGAGCGGTCTTCATTCGGCGGATCACACCCTGGCCGATCGAGCCGCCCTTGCAAATCTGGCGGTGTCCGATGGGTGTGTCGCTCAACGATCCCAGTCCGATGTCGCCTATGGAACGCCTTTATGACATCACATTCCGCGATCCGCCCGAACCGCAGGAATCGACTCCGATCCCCCTTGTTCGCGTCCAAGCGGATGAGCAAGCGGACATCGACATCTCAGGCGACGCCTTTGATTTCGTGCGTAGCATTCGCGTTTATCACATCCAGTACCGCCAGCATGAAAACCGAGATGGCGACTGCAATCGCAGCGACTCGACGCGATTGGGGTCCTACGGCGTGCAGGGCGACTACCGATGGACAAGATCCACCGTGGGCCAGGTGCCAGCCGCATCCGGCCTGAGCATCCCGAATGGATGTGGCAGCTACTTTTACCGTTCCGTCTTCGTCGACTGGCGCGATCACGCCGGGAACTATGGTTCTGAAGAAGTTCGCTACTGACAAAATCTGCGCGTGGTTTCGCCGTGTGCGTCCTCACAACCCCGCACGGGAGGCTGTGCAAACCCCCGAAAAGGAGACGACGCCAGACCGTGAAGCCTGACGCCGTGCTAGAAAACTCCGTGAACAAGAGTTTCCTAGCGCACCGCTAAAACACCTGCAACCAGCAAAGTTGTTTTGCTGGCAAGAATGTTGTTGTCTCACGACATGGCGTCGGATCTCCAAGGAGACCTCGACCATGGAACCTACGACCGGCTTGATCCTGCGACGGATTACGCAGACAAATCTCTCTGTTGCAGCGCACAAGCTTGCCACCCTCATCCTCGACGCCATCGCCTGGAAGGATGGCTACAACGGTTTGTCGCGCGGAACGGCAGCCTTCACCCTCTCGGCCCTGGCGGAGAAGATGGGTGTTTCACGACAATATCTTTCGGTTCTTCTGAACGAACTTGAGGCTTCGGAGTTGCAGCTCGAGCGGGCAAAGCCGAATGGAAAGTTCGCGCCCTGGATCTTTCGGTTTTCCGCTTTCGACGACGAGAGTGAAACCCATGATCTCGTGTCAGGTGAAGGCGACACATCACTATCTAGAGATAATAATAACAAAACTATCTTCTCAGGACTGATCGAAATCACCGCGAATTCGAACGTTTTTCAGACCAGTTGGGCGGAGCTCATCAAAGCAGCGAAGGCCACGCTGCCCTGCTGGAACGTCGACACCCAGGTCATCTGGGACCGCTTCCTCGCGTTCAATCGGTCCCGAGGTAACGGCAGGGTGCCGGCCGGCTTCCTGCTTGGCTTCATGCGCCGATGGCGGAATTCGTCGGGAACTCCAACTCGTCCCGCGGTCAAACCGCCCGCGAGACCAATAACGGACCCCAAAGAGCGCGAATTGCTGAGACAGATGCAAGCCGCCCCTACTGCGAACCGCCAGTTCCACGCGTCCGACCTGTGTCGTTTGATCGGGCACGCTGCCTACGAAGCGCGGGTACTCGATGTGATCCGAAAGTTTGGGTGCCAGAGGTTTTCAGCGACCTTGGCAGTACACGGACGAGCGGTGTTGGCTGGCGAGATTGCGCGGTGACTTTCACTCAGTTGGCCAATCAAGCTCGAATTCAGCCAGATTGTGGGCGCAATAACCGGTGTGGTCGCGCAGTGAGTTCTTGAAGCACTGCATCGGCTTGAAGCCATGTGCCTCCTATCCGAGGGGCCGAAGCCGGAAGGGATGGCCTGAATGTCGTATGAAGGGCGGTTGCCTGAGAAAGGACTCCCGTCTCCCGCGATAAGTGGCGGTTCAGCGACCGGAGTTGATGATTGCCAGCCGAAGGGACAATCCAGTTGGGGAGGCGAAGACGCCGTGGGCGGCTTCGACGGCCACGTCAGCGCAGCCGCTTCTTCATGCGCTCGATCTGCTCGGGCGAGCCCTCGAAGCTGTAGCCTTCGCGGGTCTTCTTCATCCGCACGCCGGGACCGGCAGCCTTCTTGAGGCTGTCTTCGACATGCTTCTCCATGCTGCGCGTCAGCTCACGCTGAAGCTGGGCGGCGGAGGTGATCTTGCGGCCATTGAACCGCATTTCGATGCCAGCCATTGGCTTTTTCCTTTCGTGTCAGCCCTTCGGAGGGAAGGGATCATTGCCGTAGGTGTTGCGCTCGCGGATGCGACCGTTCTCGCCGTGGATCAGCATCTCGCTGCCCTGACGAATGGCGGATTCACGCGCGGCCGCGATGGCCTCGCGCTGCGTGCCGTGGACGGAAGATGCACGGGAGTTGCCTGCTCCCTTCACTGCCCAACCGCTCTGATGCGGCACAACGTGCTGATTTTTCTTAGACATTTCAAACCTCATATGTCGATTTCGGTTGACGATTTGCCAACCTTGTGTTTAAATATATAGCAATAAATGGCGTTTATCAACCACAACAATAACCGCCGGGAGAGGACCATGTTCGGACAAAGACTCAGGCTTGCCCGCAAGCGGGCGGGTCTATCCATGCAAGCGCTCGCGGAGCGCGTGACCCCAAGCGTGTCGGCGCAGGCCATCAGCAAATACGAAGCGGACAAGATGATGCCGTCCTCGTCGGTGCTGGTCGGCCTCGGCAAGGCGCTCGGTGTGTCGCTGGATTTCCTGCTCGGCGGTCAGGTCGAAGCCCTGGAAAGCGTCGAGTGGCGGAAGAACTCGACCGCCTCGGCGCAGGATCGCGCGATGGCGGAATCCATCGTCATCGAGAAGCTCGAAGACTATCTCGCCATCGAGGACATCCTCGACATGCACCCCGCCGAAGACCCCTTCGCCGCGCTGCGCGTGGACAAGGTGGCCGATGAAGAAGCCATCGACGCCAAGGCGCGGGAAGTGCGGAAGGTATGGAAGCTCGGGATCGACCCGATCCCGAGTATGACCGCCCTGCTCGAAGACAAGGGGCTCAAGGTCATCGAGGCCGATCTCCCGGAACGCATCAACGGGCTGGCCTGTCATGTCGAACGGGCGGAGGGCGCACCGACTGAAGTGATCGTCGTCTCGCGGCACACCAATGTCGAGCGCAAGCGCTTCAACCTCGCCCATGAACTCGCGCACCGGATCATCACCGAAACCGGCAATGCCGCGCTCAAGAAGGAATCCTCGATGCACCGCTTTGCGGGGGCGTTCCTCATTCCGCGTGAGCATCTCGAAGAGGAAGCTGGCCGAAACCGTCACGGCATGACCTGGATAGAGATCATGCGGCTCAAGCGCACCTATGGCGTCTCTGCCGCCGCGATGCTCGTGCGGCTCGGCCAGGTGGGTATCCTGTCGAAGAGCGCTGTGGAATATGCGTTCAAGACCTATGCGCGCGGCTGGCGGCGTGAAGAGCCGGAGCCTATCGGTCCCGGCGAGGGTTTCGCGGCATTCGAGAAGCCGCAGCGTTTCGAGCGTCTCGTCTGGCGCGCTCTGGGCGAAGAGATGATTTCACCCGTGCGGGCGGCGCAGATGCTCGGGCTCCCTTTAAGCGTGGTCGAACGCGACATCAGGGGGCCTCGTGACCAGTGACCTGTGTCGTCGTCAATGATGCGTCCTGCCTGATCGACCTGAAGAAGGGAGAGTTGCTGCACGTCCTGCTGCGGCTGCCCTATCGGTTCATCGTGCCCCTGCCCATCCGTGAGGAGGAGCTCCTCGACTTCACGGCGCAGGAATGGCGGATGCTCGAAGATGGTGGCCTTGCCACCTATGATCTGCCGGGCGAAGAGGTCGCGCGGGTTTTCGCACTGAAGCGGGAACATAGCCGCTTGTCGGCCAACGACTGCTTCGCCCTCGTGACGACAACCTGCCAGGAGAACGGTATCCTCCTGACCGGCGACAACCTGCTGCGCAAGGTGGCCACCGCCCGCGCCGTGCGCGTTCATGGCGTACTCTGGATCATTGACGAACTGCACGCGGCCGGTGTCTGCGAGGTCGAGCTTCTCATCTCCGCGCTGCAGGTCTGGCGCGCGGATGATGCTGTCTTCCTGCCCGTGGCTGAGATCGACAAGCGGCTGCGCCGTCTCAGCGCATAGCTGCAGAGATTGCCGATCATCTCACCTTCTGGGCATAGGTCTATGGAGGACAGAAGTGCGTCAAGGAATTCGGAAAGCCCATCAGCAGCATTCAGTTCGCGGTGCACCACATCCGATAGCGTCCTTGTCTCGTTACCTCACGGATTAGCCCTCGCGCTTCCATCCAAGCAAGGTTGCGCTGAACGGCGGTTCGACTGGCGCCTGTAATGGCCTCGGCCATTGGCGCAGAAACGAGTGGCCATTCCGTAAGTGTGGCGAGCAGCGCCGGAGGGGTCTTACCCGAGAGCGGCGACATTTCGGTTTCTGCCCGCACAAACCAAGACTCAATGTCATCTAGGTAACGCATCGCAGTCAGGCACGACGTCGCCATTCCCTCAAGCCAGCGAGCGAGGCGATCGACCGGCGGGCCACTAACACGGAGCCCCCCTGCCCCGCCCATGGCGAGCGGTGCGAAGATGGCGCCGCTTCCATCGCTGGCCGCGATCCTGGACGCGGTGACGGCGGCTTCCATCTGGTCACCGTGCTGTCCGAGGCCGGCCAGGCTCCAGAGATGAAAGCCCATGCAAGCCCGCGTGATTGGGTGGAGCTCGGCTGCTGCAGCCATTACGTCCAACCATCCGCCCGCGCGATCTTCGAAACGCTCAGCGCTGCCTTCAATGTTCTCGGGATCGCGGCGATCCAGGAAGGCGGCCAAGTCAGCCTTCGGTCCGGGACCGCCTGTCAGGCGCCGAACAGCCCATCCAACTCTTGCCAGGGCATTTGGGTCATCCTGTGCACCTGACAGCCGCATCGATATCCAAAGCGCCAGACGATCAGAACTCACCCGATCCCCTGCGAACCAGCTAAGGTCCGCTGCCTCGATAAGAGCGAGGCGATGCCGCCAGCCTTCCGGGCCACGCAGCAGCCTGTCATCCAGAGCACCCAGGCTTCCAGCCACTCTTGCCAGTCGCGCAGCGTGAACGCCTTCTGCCTTTGCCCAGTCTTCGATGACGGCAGTGTCCGGCGGTTCTGCACGCGGCCCGGGAGGCAAAACATCCGGTTCTTCTTCGAGTGGTCCCGGCAGAAACCAGAGATCCTCTTCATGAGCCTCTTCATCCGCCTCGATAGTGATGAGGGGGTCATTGAAATCATCAGTCAAAGCGGATGCTTGGATCTTCATGTGTGCAAAATACGGTTCTTTTGCACATTACCCAAGTGATTTTGTGGCGGTTGCCTTTGCTCTTTATATAGTATGCGCGCGCGACTGCCGGTGGAACCTCTCAGATCGCGCTCAGCGCATGGAAACCATGGGCTTTTGGACGAGCGCGACGAGAGAGCACCTACTTGCACTCGTTTACAAACGGTCGTTTATTGGCAATATATTAAATTGCAAACGGCCCGGTTTCATGCCCCTGATTGGCTATGCGCGCGTCTCCACCGAGGATCAGACCCCCCTGCCCCAGTCTGAGGCACTGCAGTCTGCGGGATGCGCCGAGATCTTTGAAGAGCACGCCTCGGGCGGCAATCGCGCGCGGCCCGTGCTTGCACGTGTGCTGGAGCGGATTGGCAAGGGCGACACGCTGGTCGTCGTGCGGATCGACCGGCTTGCGCGGTCTTTGTCGCACTTGCTTGAGGTGATCGAAAGACTGGAGGGCAAGGGGGCGTTCTTCCGCTCGCTCCAGGACCCGATTGACACTGCCTCGCCCCAGGGCAAGTTCACGTTGCAGGTTCTGGGCGCTGCGGCTGAGTTCGAACGCGCTCTGATCCGCGAGCGTACCAAAGCCGGACTTGCCTCGGCACGCTCAAAGGGCCGCGTCGGCGGCAACCCAGGTCTTCGCGCCAAGGACCCTGAAGCGCTGCGCAAGGTGCGGTTGGCACGACAGGACGGCTACATGGAGCGCTTGCACGAGACAGCGCAGGATTGGGTGCCCCATGTACGCCGCCTGCGGCCGGATATGGCCTGGGAAGACGTGCTGCGTATCATCAATGCTCCCCTGCCCCACGACCGCCACTGGACCCAAAGCCGTTTGCTCCGCGCCGTGAAGGCATACGTGGGGGACGGATTCCTGCCCGCTGAAGTGCTTGGACGCGCTGGACGTCGCGAAACCGACGATCGCCTGCCTGCGATTGTCGCCGCAATCAAAGGTGCTGACCCCGAGATCACCTTGCAGGCAATCTGCGACCGACTCGAATCCATGCGTGAGCGCACCCCTCGCGGTCGAACCAGCTGGCAGCCTTCCTCAGTCAGAATGCTGCTGGAGCGTGCAGAGCGCCTCGGCCTTTTGTAGGCGCTAATGGTCGGCAAACCACCCTGTTCGCTCGGCCCAAATCTTCCAGAATCATCGCCTCAATTGGACGAAAACCACGTAAATATCCAACAATGCCTTGGGGTTAGTTCGCGCGAGCAGAAAATATCTCGAAGGGTGTCGGCTTCGCCAGACACGGTCTTTATCGTTGGTAATCAATGCGTTATCTAGCGTAAGCCCCGCGCGACCAAATTGGTGCTGTGGATAACTTTTCCACTACATCTAGATTCTTCTTGCCGGACTCAGATGTTCGTGGCATCTCCATTCTGACGGCAAAACGCGTCAGACGTGGCTTCGACCGTCAGAACGACAAAGAGCCTTAGCAAAGGCCATGAGAGGCGGCAGAACATGGATGATCGAAATACGGGCTACGCGCAAGGCATAGGCTCTTCCGACATCGGAGCATTTGCAGACAGTCTTGCTGAGTCGCTTGACCGGCAGATGAAAGTTGCGTTCGAGCCAGAAGAACGCAAGTCCTTGCGCCGCTTCAGCTCAACCGAGGTCGCCGAGTTGCTGCGCGTTAGTACGTCGAACCTGCGCAACCGCCACAAAGATGGCAGCTTCCCAGAAGTTCACACTGACGGTCGCGGTCATAGGTTCTACACGGCCGAAGAAGTTGACGACCTCCGCAACATTTTGGCGCGGACAGGCAAAAATGCTGACGCGTACAGACCTGGCCGCCGAGACGGTGACCGTCTTCAGGTCATTTCGGTCGTGAATTTCAAAGGCGGCAGCTCGAAGACAACAGCGACGATCCATTTGGCACACAGGTATGCCCTGCGTGGCTACCGCGTGCTTGTGCTGGACCTCGACCCGCAGGCCAGTTTGACGACATTTTTCGGCTTCCGGCCTGAGCTCGAATTCGCCGAAGGCGGCACAATCTACGACGCATTGAGATACGATGATCAGGTTCCGCTCTCGGAGGTCATCCAGAAAACATACTTCCACAAGCTCGACATGGTCCCGGCTGGCTTGATGTTGTCCGAGTACGAAACCGAGACAGCGAATGCCCTTGCGCGCAGGGTTCAGCCGATTTTTGCAGAGCGTCTTGCTCTGGCGCTAGAGGAAGTCGACTCAGACTATGACATCGTGCTGATCGATTGCCCTCCGCAGTTGGGCTTCCTGACATTGACAGCATTGGCAGCGTCCACGGGCTTACTTGTGACGGTCGTCCCCGGCATGCTCGACATCGCTTCGATGAGCCAGTTCCTCAAACTCGCTTCGGAAACGGTCAAAGCCGTCGAAGAGGCGATTGGACGACATGTCACTTGGGACTTCGTAAAGTTCCTGATCACACGCTACGAGCCGTCGGACGGACCACAAACGCAAATGGCCGGGTACCTACGTTCAATCCTTGCGGGCCAAGTCATGACTGAACCGATGCTGAAGTCGACAGCCATTTCTGACGCCGGCATGACTCAGCAAACCATCTATGAGGTAGACCCGAGCCAGCTCATTCGGAAGACCATTGATCGGGCTTTGACCAGCGTGAACAGCGTTGCCGATGAGCTGGAGCAGACAATCCAAATGGCATGGGGGCGTCGCTGATGGCTCGAAATATCTTCAACCAGCCACCGAAAGACGAGAAAGAGTCGGCAGCCCCCTCCCCTGCCCCGGTCAAATCCTCGAAGCTACCTGGCTCGGTTGGCGGATTGCGGGACTCTCTCCGGGAAATCACTGCCAACTCAATCCGAGATATCGAACCCGACCGGATCGATATGGATGGCATCCGGGATCGCCTGATCCTGGAAGATAGTAGCATTGAAGATCTCGCCGAAAGCATTCGCAAGCATGGTCAGCAAGTGCCGATCATGGTTCGCCCCTCTGACCAACCGGATCGATACCGCATCATCTACGGGCGTCGCAGACTTGCAGCCATTCGAAGAGTTGGTGGAACCGTCAAAGCGATCGTTCGAACGCTCGATGATGATGCTTCTCTGATCGCGCAAGGTCAGGAAAACAACCTGCGGCTGGATCCGTCCTTCATTGAAAAATCTCTTTTTATCAAAGAGATGCAGGAGGCCGGTTACAAGCCTGGCGTCATTCAGGACGCCCTAGGCCTCACCCGGCAAGGTGTGTCGAACCACCGTGTAGTCATCGAGCAGCTGCCTGACGAACTTGTCCGGCTTATCGGCCCGGCTCATGGCGTAGGTCGACGCCAATGGGGTGATCTTGCTGCACTTTCAGAGAAGGTTCCGCTTGTCGACATTGCGCGTGAGACACTTGCCTCTCTGCCTGACACCACTCCAAGCTCGGACAAGTTTCAAGCCGTCTATGTTGCTTGCTCCAGCAAGGCGCGTGGCGCAGCCGACCAAAGCGCCCGTGGCCAAACGACCGTGGTAAAGGACAATAGTGGTAGCCCTGTCGGCACACTTTCAGTCGATGGCAAGTCGATCGCTATCAAGATCACCCGCAAGGACAACCCGGAATTCGGCCAATGGCTCGAAGAGCGCGCGGAAACCACGCTGCGACAGCTTTTTGAACAATGGCAGAATGAGAGAGGCTCGGGGAGCTGATCCCCGGTCATAACCAAAAACACGAGCAGAGGAGAAAGGCGAAGACCAAAAAGAAAAGAGCCCCCCAAGGTTTCCCCCGGAGAGCCCTCATCATCTGATTAGCACCTGTGATGTAGCAATCTCCGACATACCGGTCAAGAGTCACCGATTCGGTGGACGTCTTTTTGTTGCCTTTTCTCGCCAAAAACAGCGGGAAGAGCCGGGGAAGTTGTGGGCCGCAACGGTCGTCGTTCAACAAACATGGCATTCACAAAGCTTTCCGCTCAGACCTTTGGCGTCGGCAAGGGCACCCCCGCCACGTCAACACCTGAAACCGACATCTGGGCAGTCTTCCGCGCGCTCAGAGATACTCGCAACCTGTTCGGTCTCCGTCCAGGACATGTTCAAACGCTCCAAGCGATGCTGAGCTTTCTCAAGCCTGGGCATGGAGACACAGTCTTCGCTTCCAACGACGAGATCTGCCGTCGAGTTGGCGGGATCGATGAACGAACCCTCCGTAGGCACATCGATCGCTTTGTTGAACTCGGTTTCATGAAGCGCCACGACAGCCCAAATCGCAAGAGATACCGAGTGAAGTCCTCCGAAGGTCAGTCCATTAGCTATGGGTTGTCGCTGGCTCCGTTGCTCGCGCGTGCCGGCGAACTACTTGCGACAGCCCAAGCGATGGAAAACGCTCGTCGGGATCGCGTGTTTTTGCGAAAGCAAATCCTAACCAAACTTGCTCAGATCGACGAAGCTGACCCCGAGAACGAACTCACTCATCAGGTACGCCGAGTTCTTCGAAGGAAGCTCTCGATCGCGGAGTATCGTACTTTGCTCGGCGAACTGGAGGCTCAATGCAAACAGATGTCCACCGCGGTGGACGCACCAGAAACAATGAAACTGCCCGCCAATGACGGGCAAACTGTCCGCCACCATTCTAAGTCTAAAAAAGAACAAAAAGATTTAGAAAGCGGGACCAACAGCCAAACACCTCCCCTGCAAACGCTCACAACCGTTTGTGACCAGGCTACATCGTTCGCAACGAACTCACTTAGGAACTGGCACGATGTTGAAAGCCACGCGAGAACGCTCGCTCCAATGATGGGAATCCACGAAAGCACCTTCGAAAAGGCTGCTAAGAAGATAGGCTCTCAAAAAGCATCATGCGCCATCTTCATAATTCTCCAGATGAGCAATCGCATCCGAGACTTTGGAGCGTATTTCCACAGCATCACGCTCGGTCGCAGAGAAACTGACTTCAACCCATCACTGTTGTTGGAGAGGCTTTCTCGTTCTGCGGCAGCAACTGCGTGATGTCCACCGCGGTGGACATGTCGAGAGGTAGAGATGGGCTGTGAAAGGGGTGACGGGAAGTGAGATCGGGAGAGTGGCTTCCGGCGCCCGTCGCGGAGAAGATCTGATGGCGAAATCTGCCCAGAAAGTCACCCTGTCCCCGTCCCGGGACATTCCCTTCGACAAGCTCGTGCTGAGCCAGTCCAACGTCCGGCGCATCAAGGCCGGCATCTCCATCGAGGAACTGGCCGAAGACATCGCCCGCCGCGGGTTGCTGCAGAGCCTGAGCATTCGGCCCGTTCTGGCGGATGATGGTTCCGAGACCGGCAAGTTCGAAATCCCCGCTGGCGGTCGGCGCTTCCAGGCCCTGTCTCTCCTGGTGAAGCAGAAACGCTTGGCCAAGACGACGCCCATTCCCTGCATCGTGCGGGATGCCAATTCTGCGATCCTCGCCGAAGACGACTCGCTCGCTGAGAACATGCAGCGTGCAGCCCTGCACCCGCTTGATCAGTTCCGCGCCTTCGTTGCGCTTCGGGAGAAGGGTCAGGGCGATGAAGAGATCGCGGCCGCTTTCTTCGTCACGCCGCAGGTGGTCAAACAGCGCCTGAAACTCGCCGCTGTGGCCCCGGCCCTCCTCGAAGTCTACGCCGAAGATGAGATGACGCTGGAGCAGCTGATGGCCTTCACCGTCAATCCGGATCATGAGCGCCAGGTTCAGGTCTGGGAGGCGATCCGGTCATCCTGGAACAAGGAGCCCTATCAGATCCGGCGCATGCTGACCGAAACGTCGGTGCGCGCGTCTGACCGTCGGACCGCCTTTGTCGGCGTCGAGGCGTACGAGGCTGCTGGCGGCACCATGTTGCACGACCTCTTCCAGGACGACGACGGCGGTTGGCTGGAAGACCCGGCCCTGCTCGACCGACTGGTCAGCGAGAAGCTTCAGGCTGAAGCCGAAGCGATCGCGACCGAGGGCTGGAAGTGGATCGAGGTCTCTCTCGACTTGCCCTATGGCTACAGCCACGGCTTGCGCCGGCTCAATGGCGACCCGGCGCCGATGACGGATGACGAAGGCGCGGCCCATGCCAAACTGCTTGCCGAGTACCGGGCGCTCGAGAAGGAATTCGAGGGCCAGGATGAGTTCCCCGAAGAGATCGACGCACGTCTTGGCGAGCTGGAGATCGCGATGGAGAAGCTGGAGGTTCGACCGCTGATCTTCGATGCGGAGGAGATCGGACGGGCAGGGGCTTTCGTGACGCTTGACCGCTATGGCGAGCTTGCCGTCTACCGGGGCTTTGTCCGGCCCGAGGACGAACCTCGGCAAGATGCCGACGTCCACATCGGTGAACAGGCGGCAGGCGGGCAGGGCGCTGAGCTTTCAGCGGGGAGTAATGTGGATGGTATCGGCCATGGCACGGTGATCACCTCTGCTGGTCAGGCGCTTGGCGCCAACGTGTCCGACGACGAGGACGATGGTGCGTTGAAGCCGTTGCCCGAGCGGCTGGTCATGGAGTTGACGGCGCACCGGACATTGGCACTGCGGGAAGCTGTCGGGCGTTCTCCCGACGTCGCCCTGACGCTGCTGCTCCTGAAGCTCGTCAACGACACCTACCGGACATCCAGTTCGGCCGGCAGCTGCCTCGAGGCTTCGGTCCGTCACGTCTACATGTCGGCGCAGGCGAGCGATCTGAAGGACAGCGTGGTGGCCAAGCTGGTGGACGATCGCCATGCGGAGTGGGAGGCCGACTTGCCGCTCGGCGACGATGCCGCGCTCTGGGACTACCTGACCTCCCTTGATCAAGGGAGCCGGCTGTCGCTGCTCGCGCATTGCCTCAGCTTCGGGATCAACGCGCTCCATGAGAAGGTGAACCCCTATGGTGCCGGTATCTCCGCCAGCGGTTTGACCAAGCGGATGGCCCAGTCCGACTTGGTCGCACAGGCGGTCGATCTCGACATGGTCGAGGCGGGTTGGGAGCCGACAGTCGATACCTACCTGAACCGCGTGCCAAAGGTCCGGATCCTCGAGGCCGTGCGTGAGGCTAAAGGGGAGGGGACGGCGCAACTCCTCGATCACCTGAAGAAGGGCGAGATGGCGACCGAAGCCGAGCGTCTGCTGAAAGGCAGCGGTTGGTTGCCAGAGGTTCTTCGCCGTCACGACCTGGTAGCACTCGACGGTGCGGAAGGGCAGGGGGCGCCTGAGCCCGTTTCCGATGCCAGTCAGACCGAGGATGTCGACCTTCCCGCCTTCCTCACCGCTGACCTGCCGGGTGATGATGCGTCGATGATGGCTGCCGAGTGATCCGCGCCATCCGAGGGCGGGGAAACCCGCCCTCAATAACATAAAATACAACAATATCAATAAGATGAATGCAAAATGACGCATTCAGGATGAGGAATCATGTCTGCAACCACCATTCTCGAAACCGCGCCCCTGGGCGCGCTCATTCGCTACACCGATAGCACAACGAAACCGCCCGCCCGGTTCACAAAGAAGCTCGCGGCCTGGGAGCGCTCGAACGGCGTCGGCCGTCTCGTCAAGAAGGAGCCGCCGCGACCCTATCCGACCTGGACGGCGCCGGCGTCGTTCACGCTGCACGAGGGGAACTTCTCTTCCGACGGGGTCATTCTAGTCACCATCATGCGGACTCATTCGGCTGACAGTGCGTTGACATTCGAAGTGGCTGAGGAGCCGAAGCCCGGACAGGTGCGCGTCGTGCTGGATTTCGGCGGTTGCACGGAGCTGCTGCATCTGGCCGAGTCCGTCACGGCTGCCGAGCTCTGGATCGCCAGGGAAGGCTATCGCAACGCGCGGCTCGAAATCGTTGGCAAAGAGGACGGCGATAGGGCAGGGGGCGCGGAGCTTGCCGCCTGAGCCTATGTAGAATCAAAGGGGTCCGCCCAAGCCCGGGCCTCTCACCCATCACGACCCTGTCCCGCGAGATCGCGGGGCACCATAGGATCCAATCCAACACGGAATGAGGTCTTCCTTGAAAAGCCTGCCCGGGAGGCTGGCAGCGATAGCATCAGCGGAACATACGGCTCCAGTCAGCGGTCGCACCATCCCCCGCTCGCCATTCCCTTCCTTGCCCCGAATCCTGTCTTCGAGATCAACCCGCGAGGGGTCGGACTACGGGCGAACCCGTGCCGCCGGGTGGATTCGGACGAGCCGAACGCACCCGGTGATGTCAGCCAGTCTTCGGGCCTGCGGGGTCCTGTCGCGCGGGGGATGGTCCTCCGCCTCCAAGACAGGAGCCAAACAGATGTCCCGCAAAGATGCACACGCCTTCGCCGCCTCCCTCGCCGCCACGCTCATGGTCTCGATCGTCGTCTTCCAGGCCGGTGATGGAACCTATGGCGCCGTCCCCGCCGATGAAATCGACGGCGACGAGGTCGTGATCGTCTCGGAATACGATCCCTTCGGGTGAGGCTTCGGCCCCACCTCCCTTGGGCCCCGGGCGCGGCGCAGGTGCGCCCCCTGGGCATATCGACGGCGGAGTGACCGCCTATGCCCGATATCCACCCGTCTCCGTCTCAACTCGGCTTGAAGGGAGGCTCCGCAGAATGGATCATTGGAAATCCATTCATTCGCAATTGGTCGTCCAAACCCACACGCACTTCGACAGCCGGGCGATCAAAAGATGACGTCTCAATCGAGCGCTCGTATCTTGATGTCATGTAGTGGAACCTCTGGTTCGAGGAACCTACCCAATTTCGCCTCTGATCCGGCAGTGCAGCAACGAAGGGGCCGTCGACCACGATATCAGAGTGGTCAAGCAACGCTTCAACTCCCGGCAGATTTCGCCGACGAAGGTGTTCCAGCCTGAAGCCGGTGAATACCATTACGGATATTCCAAGTCTCTGGCAGGAGGAGGCGACCTCCGCTAGCCCTTGTGCTTGATATGACGGCTCACCTCCAAGGAAAGTGACCCCTTCAATGCCGTAGTGGTCGCGGGCCTGCTCTATCTCGTCCACGATTCGCGATGAAAGAATGGTCTGCCTGCGCACGAAGGGTAACAAATCCGGATTGCAGCATCCGGGACAATCGATGTCGCAGCCCTGAACCCAAAGCGCATAGCGTAGGCCAGGCCCTTCAACGGACGTGCAGGGTATGCGGGAAGCAATGTTCAAATAGCGGGTCATGACGCCTCAAGTGTCACACGAGGCACATCTTCGTCAGCCAACTCGATAACAAGCGTTTGGCCAATACACATGGCCCGATCCGGCACCTCGTTGAAAAGAAAAGTGGAAATCGGGTCGATCACCCATTTCGTCAATGCGGTGATGGCTCCGCGTCCGCCCATGGTGGGGTCGATTTCGCCTGCAACCTTCTCAAGAAATACACGTTCCTCAGCGATCCGGACGGCTCGAATACCATATTTGTCTTGGAGCTGCGCGCGAAGCGAGCCAAGTTTGCTCCGCATGATTTCAGCCAGAAAGCCCCTGTCACGAACAAAGTTGAACGCGACGATATTGTCACCAATTCGGTTCAAAAGTTCAGGTCGCCCCATTTCTCTAACGAAATGATCCCGCACGCTGCTGTTGAAAGCCTTCCTCGTCTCTTCGTCGGTCAATGTCGGAGCTATCTCGGCTGCACCAATGTTTGAGGTGAATATTATGATTGCTTCCGAGAAGCTCACGGTTTGACCACGTCCGTCGGTAAGGCGGCCATCCTCCAGAATTTGCAGAAACTTGTCGAGAATTCGTACATGGGCCTTCTCGATTTCGTCGAAGAGGAGGACGCAAAAAGGACGCTTTCGGATGGCATTCGTCAACTGCCCACCCTCTTCATAGCCGACGTATCCCGGCGGCGCGCCGATGAGTCTTTGATCGCTGTGTTCATGGTTGAACTCTGACATGTCGAAGCGAATGAACGCCTCTTCGTCCCCAAAGAGGAACTCCGCGAGAGATTTTGCCAGTTCCGTCTTACCGACCCCGGTGGGACCGACGAAGAAAAGAGAACCTTTCGGCATTCGTTGCCGCCTAGAATGCTGCAAGCCTGAAAGCCCGGTAAAGGCACGAATGGTGACAGCGGTGACTTTCTCAATCGCGTGAGTTTGGCCTTTGACGCGCTCTTCCAACATGGCCGGCATCGAGAGAAGCTTATCGCGGCTGAGTGCCTCCCACGCACTGGTCTGAATACCATGACGATAGAGGCTCAACAGACTGTCGGCCGTCAACTCTTCGGTTTCAGCGCATCGGACAGACAATCCTTCGATATTCAGAATATCCTGGCACGACATCCCGTCGAGCGCATCAATCAGGTCCTCATAACCCGCCTGACCGGCCTTGGGTCGGTTCTTCAGCCGCCATTGATGGAGCCGGTCTCCAAGTATCGTGGACCGCTCCTGCCGGTCCGGCAGCGGCACGACGACCTCGCGCAGATGCGCCGGTCCCGGTAGCATCGACAAGGGAAGCGCGTGGGCGGCGGGAGTGATCAGAACCAACAGGTTCTTTGGCCCTGCGTCCTCTGGGTGCGCCGCGCCGACAATGGCCTTGGCAAGTTGCGCAAGTAGGTCTCGTTCACTCTGTGATGGATTCTGGCCGAATGAGAACGCAAAGTTCGCCAGATTGGCGACAAAGGCCGTCGGCTGCGCGGTCTTGTCGGACAGTACCCTGAGCACGATGGCGACGAAATCTTCCACAGTAACCGGCGAAGGTTCCGCACTGTCAAAACGCGCATCTGGGGCAACAGCATATGTCGCGCCCCGCGCGTCGGTCGGCCCTGCCGAGCTGGCTAGGGTCTCCCATTTCGCCGCATCGCGGCCGTGGACCCCTGTTACGGGATCCCATTCGATCACGGACTTGAAGGCGCCCTCGCGAAGGGCCGCGGCGACCATTTCGGGTATGCGCTGATACTCTGTCGTCCAAGGATTGCGGCGCAGATCGTAAATTTCGCCGTGAACGACAAGGCAAGACACCAGGCCCGCATGCGTTTCCAAGCTACGCAACCATACAGGACGATGAACCGGTTTCATTTCCTGCGCTCCTCCGAACCGTCCGGCAACTGCTTGGCCGATTTTCCGATCATGTCCGGATTGCGCCACGAAACCTTCTCTTCCTCGAGTTCGATCCCGTAGATATCCTGCAGCCGAGGTAAGACCTTGTCAGCGTCATCGAGGCAAGCCTGCCCTTGATAGTGATCGAATTTGTAAGTCATCCCATCCAGATTGACGCGAAAAGCCGCCTGCGCGCCAGACGGTCGCTGTGCTTTGATCACCACGGCGGCGGCCTCGCCCGCTTCGAGCTTCGGGTCGGTAACGACAAACCCCGCGTTGCGCAGTTCTCGTAAAAGACCAGAAACCACGTGCCGTCGCGCGGCCTCCTGCAGGGCGCGTTCATCGGCCGCTTGGCGGATCGCAGAAAGCCTTTCATCCAAGTCTTGCAGCGTAAGCCCCTCATCGGTCAGGTTCGGTCGCAAGCCACTGATCGCTGCTTGGGCCAGATCGTCGCCCAATTGCGCATAGACCGCCATCGCGTCCTCCAGCAGGGCTTCCTTCTCGCGTCGGTCGTCTTCGCGTTGCTTGGCGTGTTTGAGAGTTTCGGCCTTTTCTCGGGCGCCCGCCATTACTGCATCAAGGCGGCTTGCCAGCTCTGAACGCCGACGCTCATAAACCGCAAGGTCGATTGGCGCGCTCTCAATCTCACGGCGAAGCGCCATCAGATCCTGCTGGCAGAGGTCCCGCTCGATTGCGCCCGGCAAGGATGCACGCGCTTTGCGAAGCATATCGAGCAAATTACTCTGTGCAGCCAGCTCCTGCGCGTTTCTTTCGGTCCGCGCATCGCGTTCGCCCGCCAGGCGCGCCCGCGCGGTTTCTCGCTCGGCCTCGGCGGCTGCGGCTGCCGCTTCTCTCTCGGCGGCCTGAGCGGCGCGACGGTTCTCACGGGCGCGGCCGTTCAAGCCACGCATCATACCGGACAAGCGGATGTTTTCATCCCGCGCTTGTTCCGGGTCTCTGCTTAGCAACTGTTCGACCCGCGCAAGCGCCCTGCGGCAATCGCCGTAATCTTTTGCAACGAAAACATCCAAACCTTGTTCAGCCAAGGCATCAAGGCGTTCGAGGTTTCGTTCGGCATATCTCGCTGTAGTGTCCCGGATGCGGTCGAGATACATCTCTCTTCGCTTTTGAGCTTCTATTCGCCAACGCCTATCTGCCACAAAGCTCATTTCTGGATGTCCCTCCGCCGTGTCTTTGATTCGGCTATGAAAACTTCTGCCGTCATCACATCGATATCGTATGATTTGCACCTCGGCACGAAATCCAGGTCCTGGGAGACGAGAATTATTTTGCGATCTGGCTGACGGTACGGAATCAGGACTGCAATAATCTCTCCATCTGCATTTCGTTTGTCGCCTGACTTTAGGTGGCTCACATCAGGGAAAGGTGCCGTCCATTGATTTTTCGGAAGTGTCGAAATTGCGCGCAAATTCTTCCGACTTTTCCATCGGAAGTCGTCTCGCTGTGTTTTCTTCCTTTCGATTTCGTCCGCAACCGTTTGCGGAAAAACAAAAAAATCTGTCGGCAAGAGGTGATCGGCGAGGTCGCCGAACTCAAGAATAGCAGAGGTATCAAATGCGACGACCCTGTCGCATTCGGGCGGAATATGCCCCACCTCCCGAGATTGCTCATTAATTTCGGAAGCAAGTTCCGTTGCCGTAGGGTCGAGTCTACCGAGTTCAGGCTGTGAACGTCGGAATTGAGCCAGTGAGGGTTCACTCGCCAAGGTTTCGACCAGCCCTTCAATGATAGGGCGCGGCAGAATTTCCAACGCGTCAACAATCCTTTGCATCCACGTTTGCGACCCCGGCTCATGCCTGACCCGATCAATGAGCCCCATCCAAAACTCTGACGGCTTCAGCCAAAATGCAGGCAGCACAAATATCTCCGGCGCTTCCGAAAACCGGCATTCACTTTCAAGGGCAGCGACCAATTCGCTCCATTCCGAACCGCTCTGCGCAAAGCCACCTGTCCTGCGGAACACCCCGATTTCAGCGTGCAATCCTTCCCATATGATGGGCAACCTAAGGTATTCGCGCCCCTCCCTCGCCAGAAAGACACCCGCGACACCTGGATTGTCTTCGCGCGGATAAGCCACCCGCATGGCTTGCCCCCGGGCCGGCGGCGAAATGAAGGTCGGCGCGGTTACCCCCGCCACGGGATCGAGCTTGGCCAGGACGGCCAATGACGGAAAATCCAACTCAGTTGATATAGTCTCGGGCAAGCCACGAACCAATGTCAGCCCATCGAGCCCCTCGGGCAAACGGCAATGGAGCGAGACCTCGGCATCATCGTCAAGGCTGGAGTGGTTCGATCCGTCCTGGCGGTCCGGCAACAACCAGGAACGCCGCACCGTTTGTGGAAGACCGCGTAGGTACTCGCTCTCGCGCGGGTCGCTGCATTCGAAGGAAAGCTCGCCGTCATTGAGGACAAGCATCGCGTCGCTGCGTCGCCATCGATGACCCATCTTCTCGCAGGTTGCATTGTATACTTGCATGTCGTCTTGCAAATCAGCCCTGAGTTCGCCGTCGATCCAATGCCGAGGAGGATCGGTCGCGAAAGGATCGACAGGGATACGGAAACAGCTCCCCTCCACGGGCTCGGGCAGCAGAACACCGGCCTCAACGATTTCTTCTAGCACCGGATCAAAGAACCGCTCGATTGTTCGATCCTGTGCCGATTTTTGGGCTTGCTCTGACGGCTCCGCCGCGCATGCACCATTCGGCTCCTCTGGCCCGGGCGCAAGATCGGAAAGGCGGAGCAAGGACGGGTCGATTTCGTGCTCTGCGACCCGATGAACGCGCCCGCGTTCGATAAGATCGCCGAGCACATCGGGCAAGATTTCCCTTGCGCCCGACACGCCAAAAACCTCCCGAAACAAGCTTCCGATCGGTGCTTTGGCCAAGGTATTGTCGCTTTGCGAAAACCGAACCACTGCCTCTTCCAGAGCCCGGTGCAGTGGAGTGAGTTCCGGAAGGAGGCGATAGGTTACCTTTGCACGAAGGTGCAGGACCGGAAACCACACAGATACCTCTCCTAGCCTCATGGATTATTCCTCTTGGAGCGCAGCGGTTTTGGCCCAAGGATATCTTTGGCCTGCCAGAGACCGCCAAGTTCCTTGATGTCACCGATGATCTGCCCATAGACGGGGGTGCGTCGCGGCGCGCCACCGTCAACAGGTTCGATCGCAACCTCAAATCGCTCGAAGGTCTTTCGCGCTCCGATCACCACCAAGAGATCGCGCGCCCGCGAGAACGCCACATTGATCCTTTCGAATTTCGCCGGATTGGAGTTCTTGCCCAAACGCCGAGATCTGTTGCGAACCATGCTCACGATCACGATGTCCGCCTCCTTCCCCTGGAATCGGTCGACCGTCTCGACGTCTATTTGTAGGCCCTTGAAACGCTGGCCGAGCCTGGACTCGAGTTCTTTGCGGATCAACCTTTTCTGGCGGTTGTAGAAAGTGGCGACGGCGATGGTCTTGGTGCGATGTTCCCGTTCGCAGGTATTGACGAGGTCCTCGACGACTTGGGCAACGAGCCGTGCCTCAAGCTTGTTTCCGATGCCGGTCCCGTCGCTGTCCTCGTAGGCAACCTTTCCGGCTTCATCTTCCGAACTGTCGATCCACAGCGCATGAAGACTCTCTGTAAGATATTGTCCGCCGGATCGAGAGTTCAGGTTTAGGCCATGTGTCCTCCATGACCATCTGGCGCTGGTATCCAGCCCATCCGGATCGGTCAGTCCGGATTTCAATCGCCCATCGTAGAAACGATTGATCAGCGACATGATCTGCGGATGCATGCGGTATTGGGTGTTCAGGGCTGCCCTACTACGGGGGTCTATTTCGGCAAAGCCGTCGCGGAACAGCGATGCCGTCGTCAAACGCTCGTATTTACGAAGCAATTCTGCCTCACGCTCCAAAGCATCCGCATCCTCGTCGTCCGTGGGAGACGTGTCCGGGTTCGAGAAAGACGCAAACTCGAACGTCGGAGGAAGCTGCCGGTGATCACCAACAAGGATCGTCTTGGGTGCAAGAAGCATCGGGCGTAGCAACTCCAGCGGAGTCGCCTTGCTGACCTCGTCAACGATCACCACATCAAAGCTGGAAAATCCGTTGTCCGAAAGGATCCTGAAGTCGGCGTTGCACGTGATGCCGATAACATTGGCGCTGCGGACGTAGCGTTCGCCCATGCGATCCGTGGCGGAGGGTTTGTCTGCCTGCTGCTTTAGGTCGCCAACCCATTGATCCAGCAAAGGCAACCAATCCTCAAGTGGATTGGCTTCTGCTAGGCGGCTTGCTTGCAAGTCCAGAATGCCCTCGATCCGGGCAATTGCGGCTGAAAGGTCTGACGGCGAGGATTCGGCCGGAAGATCGAGAAATTCACTCGCCTCCGACAACAGTTTCAGACACTGTTCATTGACCGTATCGCCACGGATGCGTGCATCGTCCAGGGCCTGCTGTGCAAGCAGACGCGCGCGACCGGCCACTGCTTCGGTTTTTGCGCTCGCCTCGTCGTCGCCGGATCCTTCCGCCACGGGCGACACATTATCCGGCCACGCATCGAGTATCCGCTGTCTTGCGCCCTCGGCGCTCTCTCGTCCAACTTGATCCCCTTCGTCCCTCAACCTCGACTGGATGCCGCGGATCCGTTCTTGCGCCTGGCGATGCAGAGCTGGCGCCGAGACCTCAAGATGCGCCCTACCTCCCTCCTGCTCAACAATCATTGCTAGAAGCTCGGCCACATCTGGCGCGAGCTCAGGCCAAAAGCAGGAGGGATCCCAATCCTCCAAATTCGCAAGCGCGTTGCGAGCCATGGCCCACCATGCCGCACGCCTGTTAGTTTCTGACGCCGCCTTCTGGAGCGCTTTCACCTCGTCCAGCCGTGCATTGGCTCGCTTGAGCGTATCCTTGCGCGCCGCAATGTCCGCATCAGAAACCCTTCGGTCATCGTCCAGCTTTTGGGCGCGCCCGAGCCAGACCTGCAGTTGCTTGACCTCTGCTGTCAGCGACTTGAGCGGCCCGCTCACCTTCTGTTTCACATGTTCTGCGGCCATCCCATACCACTCGGCGACAGCTGTCGATTTCCTTTCCTCTCCGTCGTTTTTGCTTAGCCAAAGCTGTCGAACCTCGGGGTCATCCCTCAGGCGATCAAGGGCGTTCTCGACCGCAAGGTTGGTCTGCGAGGCAATCAGCACGCGATGCCCCGACCGGACGAAGTGCGCGCAAGCCGCAGCGATCATCGTGGTCTTTCCGGTTCCCGGCGGGCCCTGAACATAGGCGATTTCGGGCGCGGCCAGCATGACGCCGACGGCAGCTTTTTGATCCTCGTTAAGGCGGTACATCTGGGCGATCGGCTCATTCAAAAGCCGATCAGGCCTGTCTGATGGTTTTGCCGCCAGCGCCACGTTGAAAAGCGACGCCATCAAATAGGGGGCAGCGGGCAAGCGGTTGGCTTGCCGCCGACCGCTCGCCCCGAACTGCAATTGCGTCAGGGCTGACCCGTAACGATCAAGTTGCGTCTTTGAGCCGGCTGCTTCGCTCAAATCTCTCAATCCAAGCGATGTGCTTTCGGCCATCTTGGCCAACGCAGCCACATCAGCCTTGCGCGAAAATTTCAGCTGGACCTGAATGGCTTTGGGGTCAGGCCATGGGCAATCCTTCAAGAAATCCTGCCTGAGTGTAGCGGGTCCGATTACCTTGAAATCAGTACAGCGATAACGGATGTTGCGGCCCTTACGATCACCCTGCTTCCAGGGTTCTTCCAATGGATAGAGCTCAACACTGCGGCGTGTGTCCTTCGGCAGGCGGGCACCGGAAATATGGCGGACCGCCGCAGCACCTTCACAAATGACAACACCATTCCAGGCATTGTCTTCCCACTCGCCGGGTCCCAATGCTGCCCAAGGCGCCTTGCGCGAAATCTCGCGGTTGGCCCAGTCCAGATAGCCTTGCCAGTCAGTCAACCGATCCTGGAGCTCTTCCTCCAGCATGTCTGGTAGAGCTAGCGCTTGCTCTAGGATCTCATCAAGTGCAGGTGCCGCTGCTGGCAACGAGCGTCGCGATGTATAGCGCAAAAAAGAAGCTACTGCCTCAAACGGGCGGGGCGCGCAATCCGGAACTACCGCAGCGTCCAGAACTAGAAGCGTCGTGTTGTCCGGCGTATTTCTGGAGCCGTAATCGAGCCGGCAAAGCAGGCAAACCGACATTGCCTCAGGCAAGCAGCTTTGCAGTTGCGGCAGCACTTCTGCAGGTCGAACCAGAACAAGCAGCTGCTCATCCTTCTTTGACACCAGGGAGACGAAAAACGGCCGTTCCTCCTCGTCATCGCCAAAGACAATGTCGCAGAAACGGTCGATGAATTCGGGGCGCTCGGCTTCACTTGGCTCCACTTCGTCACGAATGGCTGCAAAGACCGTCGCAAGTCTTTCATCATCCTTGCTCACATAGCCTGTTTGCTCGCGGCGCTGGAGCAAGACCGGCAAGGTCGCAAGAGAGGACAAGGCCTCGCCGCGCCGTCGATAGGTCGGTCGGGCAACAGCAGTCTCGAGTTGAGGAACCTCCTGCTCCCCGAACGTGCCAGTCTTCGGGTCATGAACCATTCCCGCCTTTTGCGCACGATCCTGAAGCCGGCGACGCAAACGAGCCTCGGCGCGCTGGAGCGGTTCGAGATGCGCTCTGGCCCGACCATCGCAATCAGCAAGTGCGGCTTCCAGCCTTGCACGTCGCCCGTCGATCATACTCAAAAGGCGCGCTCGGATCTGTTCTGCACGTTGCAGTCGCCCGGCCGCGTCGTCTATCTCTTTTTCGTTTTCGTCGAGCGCAGTTTGTGCGTGACAGAGCATGTTATCCAAGCGAGCCGTCACATGCCGCTGATGCTCGACCTCAAATTCCTTTCGGTATTTCGAAAGTTCAGATTCGTGCGCTTCCAGTTCGGATTTGATTTCGTGGACCATCCGCTCGATGTTCGCGAGCTTGTTTGAGATATCACTCAAATTCGCTTTGGTTTCGTCGATCAGCTTTCCGCGCAGAGACTCCGGCAGCGCCTCAAGCTCTGTCTCGTAAGTGGCCCGCAGGTCTGCCAACTCTTTCCTGATACGCTCTACATCCGCGCTTGCAGTGTCCAATTCCTGCCGTCGGGTGTCGATGTCCTTTCGAATGGAAGCTTCACTACGCCAGACCAAGTTCCGCGGATCGAGATTTCGTGCGATCCGCCCGATCCGCCCAGCCAAGGCCATTTGCGAGGTCCGTGCACGAGCGGCCTCCATCTCGCCGTTCAGCCGATTCAAATCGATTTCCGCAGTCAAAACATCGCTTTCACGCGTCCTCAATAGATCCACGTTTTCTTCTGATTCCGCCTGAAATTCCGCTTCGAGATCTGTCTCGCGCTTTCTCAGAGCTTCATGAAATGCCGGTGGAGTCCCCCCTCCCAGCAAGAGAAACAATTGCTGCTCGGCAGCGTTCTGCGCTTCCGTCAGGAACTGTGTCTCTTGTGACGTCTCGTCATGTCGTTTCCGTAAATCCTCGATCTGCGTCTCGGCTCGCGCGATCTCCTGCTTCAGATCTGACAGCGCATCGTCGGCAAATTCCTTCGCTATCGCATTTTCTGTCTTCGACCACCTCCCCTCGCGCGCCCTTAATATCAAGTCTTGGCACTTTTCCCGGTTGCCCTCGAAGCTCCTTAGCTCCGCCGCGACGTGGTCACAGGTGGTGTTGGCTTTAACCAGGCAGGCTTGAAGTTTTAGGAGCCGCAAATCGGCGGCGTCTTTGGCCTTTGACTTCAGTCGTTCGGCATCTTGTCGAGCCTGCTCCAGGCGCTTGTTAAGAGATTCGAGTTCTCGTTCATCCTCTCGGAAAATCTTCCGCAGATGATCAACAAGGAGGATTTCGATGCCATCAGGGAGAAATTGTGGATTAGTTTCTCTGGTGGTGAAATCCAATGTTCGCTCCCGCGTTGCCTCGGTCGTCGACCGCAGACAGAGCGTGCCAAAGAGGTAACTTGATGTAAATATGCCAAAATACCAATTGCGGAACAGGTTTTCGTCACGGTTTTCGCCGACAGCCAACCACGGGCGCCAATGCCGCGGCGCATGGCCCTGAAGAGTCGGGCGCGACGCCAGAGTGATCGAACGTGGCCGGATTATCCTTCGCGATGAAGGGGAGGCGGTTCGGTGCGTGTCTCGAAACCATCGCTGCGGCTATCGAGGGTATTTGCGGCGCAGTTGCATCGGTAGGCAAACCGTCGCTTGCGCTTGCACCAAGCCTGACATTGCTCCTCGCACGACCGACGGCAAATGGCTCTTCTGCCCCATCGCTACGGTGCGGTCGCAAGATGACTTCGGCGCTCTCGCTTAGAGGGTTGGGCGAAAGCTTCCGCCTTGGCGCGGGCCTCCGCCTTCTGACGATCCTCGAATGTGGAGATCGCCTTGGCGACGTCCGCCTAAATTTTCGTCAGCTCGCCGAGCGACAGTGCCTCGAGATCGTAATAAGCCATTGATGCGTGCCGGGTCCTGGATGTTCCGGTATCGCTAGCATGTCGCGGCAGGGCCCTGCATTTCCCAGCAGGCAAGGGCAGTGGGACGAGAACTGGTGATCGCCACTTTGGCCGCTGGCGGGATGCTGGGCTTTGGGTCAAACAGTCCGATTGGCAAGGGGACATGGTCTGGCATGGGCTCCCCGCATCTCTCTGTCTCCTGGGCCATCCCTTCGACTGACAATCCCCTAATCCCGTTCGGTCTCCTGCGCGCAACCCCGCGTCAGTCCGGGCCGTGTTGGCCGCCTTTGGCGTCCTGCCCGCTCCATCCCGGTCCTCTGGGGGTGTCCGGTGTCCATACTGTCCACCGTGCACGCATCACCCGACGGGCTTTTTCAGGGTCTTGTCGAAGGGACGGTCCCGAAGACAGGAAACACAGGAGCTTATCATGCAGAACATCGTCATCCTCGCCGGCAACATCGGTCAGACCCCCGAAGTCCGCACCACCCAGAGCGGCACCAAGATCACCAACTTCAGCCTCGCCACCTCGCGCCCCCGCCTCTCGGAAGGCCGTGTGATGCGCGACGAGAACGGCTACCGGGTCATGGACACCGAATGGCACCGCATCACCTGCTTCAACGGTCTCGGCAAGACGGTCGCGGAGCACTGCGAAAAGGGCATGAAGGTCCTCGTCCACGGTCGCATCCACTACACCAAGTGGATCGACAGCATGGGGAACGACCGCTACGGCTGCGAAATCATCGCCGAGAAGGTCGACTTCCTGAGCCGCCCGAAGTCGGCCGAGAATGAAAACCCCGAGCTGGTCGACCGCGACGACGAGATCCCGTTCTGAGGAACGGGGTCTCCCCCTCGGGCCCGGCGGGAAAACCCGCCGGGCTAAAAGTCTCTTCGGGCCACTGGAAAAGGCATCCACGCTTGCCTACCGGTGCTGAGCGCCTTGAATGCGCCTAATTGTTCAACGTGCGCACGAGCTAGATTTCGTCTTTGGTTCTGGTCGCGCCGTGACTGCGATACGCGTCGAGCATCAAACGCGTATATTCGGCCGTGCTCTGGGTCACGGTGCCCAAACCGGGCCATGCGAACAACGGATCCGACCAAGTAACTTCCAACTCAATCTCGATTCCAAGCAGTGCGGCCACTTCGATCGCAGCAGTCGGCTCCTTGTCCTCGGACCAGTAGTGATCCTCGAAGGAAACAACCACGTCGAGATCGGCATCAACCCAGATTTCGGCCAGACTCGCTCCCATGCGCTCGCTGGCATTGGTCGCATCCTCGAACAGGGCAGCCCGGATCAAATGGGTCACCTGGTCACTGTTGAGGTCAAGCCTTGGCCGCGGATCTATAATTGACACGATGGGTTCAATCTCTTGCCTTTCGGCGCGGGATTGGACTGGCACTGGTTTTTCATCGGTCGGTTCCAGCCAGAAGGCTTCTGGAAAAATGTTGATTGGTGATGCGCCGCAGCTGGGGCAGTGCCATTGGTTTCCAGCGATCTGTGGGCCGGTGATCTCTGAGTTGCAGTGAAGGCAGTACCAGAGGTTCGATTCCTCCATCTCCAAGAACGGGTGCCGCACATTTCCTTCCGCATCCGGCTTTGTGGCGCGCCGTGGCCAATCGGCAAATCGCCGCGCCTTGACGCTCTGCATCATTTCCCTCGCAATCCCGATGGCTTCTTCACGTAGCACGCGATCGTTCATCGGGCTGGTCTGGGCATGCTTGATGTCGATCTCGACACGAGGGGCGGCCAAAGGGTTTTCTGGCAGCACGATCTGCCAACCCTCACCATCCATGCGGACGTCACCAAGCATTGTTTTCAGTTCGTATGGATGCCCCCGTACTTCTCCTCGAGTGACGGCATCGGGGCTTCCGAAGATATGGTCGAAGGTCGCACCCTCGTAGGAAGTGATCCGTTCCACGAAGGCCTTGATCGTGGCAACTTGTGCTTCGGAGGGAACCCACTCTCCTTTGGCGCTGCCTGTCAACGCATTCCAATGAGCAAAGCCCATTCGACTGGCAACAAAGTCGAGCGCTACGTGCTGTGGTTGACCCGTCGCCCTAGCGTAACGCTTCGCCAGGAGTTTCAAAGTTTTAAGTTTAGTGTTCTCTGTCATGATCCATGTCCAAGCTGGATCTGACTAGGTGCCCGCTGCTAATCAGACCCGCCGATGGCATGAGGTCTGCTGTTCGAAATCAAGATCGCTGCAAAGCTTCGCGTGGCGGGCACACCGGCCTGCGAGAAAGGCCTTGTTTAACCTCTGCCATTTTTGAACGCAGGTCAACACCAGCGAGTTGCGGGCGTGCGGCGCCTCCGACTTAGCGCCGTTTGCCCGACAGAGTTTGAGGTTGGCCGGTTTCCCGGTGACGGGTTGAGGGCTGGGAGAGTGGCTCCCGGCGCCTGTCGCGGAGGAATGCCGATGGGCGTTGTGGAAGTTCTGGATGCGGTACAGCCGACGCGGGCTAGTGGCTGGAAAGTGGATGTGAGCCGGGGTGACCGGAACGGGCGGGTGTCGTCCGAATGGTTCAACAGGCCGGATGACGAGCGGTACCTGTCGCTCGACGATCTCTGGGCCAATGTGAAGGGTCGCTCTGAGCGCAGCCGCAGCCGCGTGGTGCAGACGGCGGATATCCGCGTCGAAGCGGCGCGCGACAACCCCGAGCGGCTGCACCTGGTCTTGCCGAAAGCGCAAGAGCCTGTCGCGCCCACGCATTGGGCGTTCGGCCAGCTTGCCAGCATCGTCGGTGCCCCGGCCTCCTACCTGCGGCAGTTGCCCGCGCCGCTAGCGGGGATCAACCTTCAATATGGTCTGACCAACCACCGCGCCGAGCAGGTCAAGACCTTCGAGACCGAGGATGGCCGCACCGAGCTGCGCGCCGTGACCGGCCCCGACTATGGCCGCATCCACGATTTCGAGCTTGTCGAGGCTGTGCAGCGCATCGCAGGCAATGGCACGGGCGACACGCGCTGGAAGGTGCCGGGCGTGCTCGACTGGTCGACCGGAGTCTATAACCCCGATGTCGAGATCAGCCGCGATACGACCACGCTCTATGCGTCTGACCGCGATGTCTTCCTGTTCCTGGTCGACGATCGCAACCCGATCGAGGCGGGCAAGCTGGCGGACGGCTCTCCCGACCTCTACTTCCGGGGCTTCTATTGCTGGAATTCCGAGGTCGGTGCCAAGACACTCGGCATGGCGAGCTTTTACCTGCGGGCGGTGTGCCAGAACCGCAACCTCTGGGGCGTCGAGGATTTCCAGGAGATCAAGATCCGCCACTCGAAATACGCCGCCTCGCGCTTCGCCCATGAGGCGGCTCCGGCGCTGACGCGGTTTGCCAATTCCTCGCCGCAGGGCTTCGTGAACGGCATCAAGGCCGCGCGGCAGCAGGTCGTGGCGCGCAGCGACGAAGACCGCGCGGATTTCCTGCGCAAACGGGGTTTCTCGAAGGCCGAATCCGGCAAGATCATCGAGAAGGTGCTGATGGAGGAAGGTCGCCCGCCCGAGAGCATCTTCGACTTCGTACAGGGCATTACCCGGCTTGCGCGCGACAAGACTCAGCAGGATGCCCGCCTTGATATGGAAGGGCGCGCCAAGAAGCTCCTCGACCGGGTCGGCTGACGCGAAGCCCGGCACAGCGGCCGCCTGCATCCGCGGCGGTCGCGTTTTCCTCTTCCACATGCACGCCACTGGCCCCGCCCCGAGAGGGCAGGGGACTTCGGTGTGCGCAATTCAGCGAGACCCCCATGACCCCCCAGGAACAAACTGTCATCCTCGAGGCACGCGACATCCTCGGCCGCTACCTCAGCCAGAACCCGGTCATCGGCAGCTGGCAAGCGCTGATGGACTATTGTGCGCTGACTGTCCGAGGTCCCATCGAGCGCTTCCATGTCCTCTATCTCGACCGCAAGAACCGCATCATCGCTGATGAGCTTTTGTCTACCGGCACGGTCGACCATGTCCCGGTCTATCCACGCGAGGTGATCAAGCGGGCGCTGATGCTGAACGCCAGCGCGCTGATCCTGATCCACAACCACCCGTCGGGCGATCCGACACCGTCGGAGGCCGATCTCAGCATGACCGGGGAGATCCAGAAGGGGTGTAAGTTTTTAGGCCTGACGCTGCATGACCACATCATCGTCGGCGCCGGGACGGAACTGAGCCTGCGGGCCCAGGGCAAGCTGTGACGCGCCTTGCGAGCCTGCCACCGTCACCCTTCTGAGGAAGAGGGCGGGGGGTTGGTCTTTGACGGTTTGAAGCGGGGAGAGAGGCTCTCGGCACCGTCGGAGATATGCCCATGTTCAACCTTCCTCTCCAAACTCAGCCGGAAACACAGAAGACAGGTTTGCCGCCGAGCTTCCTGACCGTTCTTGCAGATCAAGACTTGCCGTTTGCGCTCACGACGGCTTGCCATGCGCCCGCAGCTCTCATGTCAGGGCAGGCACACCCCAAGGTACTGGAGCGGTTTGCCACGCTGGCCGAAGCCATGCAGGGGGCAGTCGTTCACGCCGAAAATGTCACCCCTGAAGACGCGCCGCGCATCCTGGCGATCCTCGATAGGGAGGGCCGCCTCGTTCTGGCCGGCGCTACCTATGATGGCGGGGTCGCATGGTGCCACCCGGTCTCGGATGCCGCCGAAGCCCTCGCCGTCGTGTCCGAGGCCAGCCAGACCCGCGCGCAGGCCATGCGGGCGGCCGAGTGGCATGAACATGGCCTCGCGCGAAGGCTGCGGCACCACGCCGACTTTCTCGATGCCCGTCTTGTCGATCCGCTCTGGCGTGTCTTCGCATCTCGCGCCCTGCAGATCGCGGCGTGACGCCCGAGAGTCAGAGAAGGGCAGGGGAGGATGTGAGCCTACGAGGACGAGAGAGAGCCTCGGGGTTCAGATCCTTTACCTCATTTCGGAGTTTCCAATGTCCAAGATCGAACCCACTCTGGCCGCGCCGATGGCGCCGTCCAGGATTGATTTCGCCGCCGTGCTGGCTCGGCAGTCCGAGCGTGACGCGCGGATCGCAGCTTTGCGTCCGGCCAACAAGGAGCGCCTCTTCGATGGCCTGACTGCCGCGGGCATCACCCATGTGACCGTGAGTTTCGACGGCTATGGCGATAGCGGCCAGGTTGAAAGCATCGAAGCCTACGCTGGCGACGCCGAAGTCACTTTCCCCAAGACCGAGATCGCCTATGCCGCATTGACCTGGGACGCCCCGGAGGTCGAGATGCGGGCGCTTTCGCTCGAAGATGTCGTGGAGCAGCTGGCCTACGACTTCCTCTCCGACACCCATGGCGGTTGGGAAAACAACGACGGGGCTTACGGCGAATTCTGCTTCGACGCGCGCGCGCGTTCCATTCACCTTGAGTTCAACGAGCGCTTCACCTCGTCCGAACTCACCACCCACGATTTCTGAGGGGGCGGCGATGGCACATCCGTATCACCACGCCCTGTCCTCGGTGAAGAAATGGGGCGGCACGGTCGACGACTACCTCGCCGTGCATTTCTGGTTCGACCAGAGCAAGGAGATCACAGCCGACTTTCGGCACCGGGCGTTGCGCCACCATGCCGAGGGCATCTTCATGGCCGAGACGATTTTCGGCCCGACCCTCACTCTCTCGGCCGGGCGCGTCATCCCGACCCGCTGGGTCGGCGAGCAGCATGTGAAGGAGGACCTCGGCTTCATCCCGAGCTTCGCCGATTGGGTGAGGGCCATTCGGCCCGAGCCTTGGATGGGTCGAACCGAACGGATCGAGGCACAGGTCGATCCGCATCTCGCTTCGCCCGTGGTCGAGGTCACGTGACATGACCGATCCCACTTATCTAAGTCTTGGCTTGCCGTCGACCGCTTCGCCACTGGCAGTGGTTCGCGCGGCGGTCCGGGCGCTGCACCCCGACACACGCGCCGTTTGCGGCCTCCGGACCGCGCGCAAGCGTTTCTACTGGCAGATGCTCTGCGCGCATGCCGCACGACAGGCGGCGGGCGACAGTCTCACCGGCTGATCGCCCCCAACCACCCCTTCATTCCAACGCAACGCCCGGCCGCCCGGCCGGGTTTTCCCATTCAGGAGGTCCCCATGGCGGATTACTTCACCCATTTCTCATGCCTGATCGACGTCGGCAGCCCCGACAAGGCCGCCCGCGCGCTTGCGCTGTTCGAGGAACTCCGCGCCGCGGATCAGGACGCCGACGACCCGGTGGTCGCAGGCTTCGACCTCGTGCGCCAGGACGCGCCCGATGGCAGGGCCCTCTGGATCCATGACGACGACCACGGCGATGTCGAGGCCGTCATCCGCTTCGTGCTGCGCCTCGCGGACGAGCTCGACCTCACCGGCCTTTGGGGGTTCCAGTATTCTCTGACCTGCTCTCGGCCACGACTCGACGCCTTTGGCGGCGGTGCGCATGCCATTGATCTCGGGGCGCGCAAATCCATCGGCTGGTCCAGCACGCAAGAATGGCTGGCCGCCGCATTGAACGGGGAGGACATCGATGCCTGAGGTGATCTGCACCACCGTCTACAAGTTCCCCGAACTCTCGGATGCCGCCAAGGAGAAGGCGCGCAGCTGGTATCGCGAGCTTGGCCCCCATGACGATTGGTGGGACGCGGTCTATGAGGATTTTGAGCGGGTCTGCGAGATCCTCGGCATCCGCCTGAAAACCACGCCTGTCCGCATGATGGGTGGCGGGGCGCGGGCCAAGCCTTGCATCTGGTTTTCCGGTTTCTGGAGCCAGGGCGACGGCGCTTGCTTCGAGGGCTATTGGTTCCACACCAAAGGCGCGGCCGCGCACATCCGGGACTACGCGCCCACGGACGCGACGCTGCATGGCATCGCCGACCGCCTGCAGGCCATCCAGCGGCGAAACTTCTACCAACTCGCCGCCGAGGCCAGCCACCGTGGCCGCTATTACCATGAATACACCATGTCGGTGGACATCACGCGGGACAGCGCGACTTGGCAGCCGCCGACCGAGGATGCGGAAGAAGTCGTGACCGAGGCGCTGCGTGATCTGGCCCGCTGGCTCTACCGCCAGCTTGAAGCCGAATACGACCACCTCACCTCAGACCAGGCCATCGAGGAGGGAATCATCGTCAACGCGTATACGTTCACGGAAGGAGGGCGGCGGTTCGGGTGATCCTGCCGAGTCACTTATTCCCGTCGATCCACTTCGACATGAGCCCCTTGTCGCCGAAGCATTCGTCCGGAACGGCGCACTGTTTGATCCGGGCGAGCTTCTCAGCGAAGGCCACCTGCCTGGAGGTGGGCAGCTGGTCCATGTCCGATACGGGCCTCAGCCGGGCCTGAGCCTCGATCCAGGCGCTCAAAGATCGCCGGTCTTGCTGAACCTCCCAGGGCAGGAGCGTCCGGTTGCGCAGGGCGAGCGACCGCGCATAGGCAATCTGCTTGGGTGTTACGGGCATGGCGTGCTTGGTGCTTTCCATGGTGGAACCCCCTTTCTGGCTTGGTTCTGAAAATAGAACACAACAAGAACACAATCAAGCCAAGCGTCGGGAACACCTTGGTGCGAGAGGGAGAGAGGGACCGGGAAAGATCAGGTCCGAGGCTGCCCGAGAGAGGGTGTACGGGCCTGATCCTGTCTTTCATTCCGGAGTTTCCCGATGACCCATCTTGCCCCCGTTGTGCAGGCGTCCTTGCCTGCGCCCATTGTCCCGTTAGCAGCAAGTCCTGCCCCTGCGATCGTTGCTGTTGCCGAAGCGCTGCAGCCCGATCTGGCGCAAGGGCTTCAGATCGACGCGCTGCGCCTGCGCCGTGAGATGGAACATGCCTTTGGCGGTTCCGATGCGACCGGTGCTTGGGACTGGAAGCTCGCCTATGAGGCGGGGGAGGTGGCGCTGATCCTCTTTCTGCGAAAGTTCGGTCGGGCGCTGCTTGCGCGTGCCGGCTCGCCTGCGGCGCTCTTGCCGATCCTCGCCAAGGTGGCAGGCCTCTTGCCCACGCACACCCGGCGGTCGGAAGAGATGGAGCGCTTTCAGCAATTCTCGACGCCGCTGCCCATGGGGCTCGCGGCTGTGGCGGCAGCACAGATCACGCCCCGTGATCTTGTCCTAGAGCCGTCTGCCGGGACCGGGCTTCTGGCGATCCTCGCCGAGATCGCCGGCGGCACTCTGGCTCTGAACGAGTTGGCGGGCACCCGCGCCGATCTTCTGCGCCTGCTGTTCCCGGCCCGACCGGTCACCCGGTTCGATGCCGCGCAGATCGACGATCATCTCGATGCCTGCTCAAGCCCGAGCGTCATTCTGATGAACCCGCCCTTCTCGGCCCAAGCCAATGTCGATGTTCGGTCGACCGAGGCGACGGCCCGACATCTGCGCTCGGCCCTTGCGCGCTTGGTTCCCGGCGGACGGCTCGTGGCCATCACAGGGGCCGGTTTCGCGCCGGATGCGCCGGCCTGGGCCGAGACCTTCGGCCGTCTGACCGAGACGGCCCATCTCATCTTCACCGGCGCGGTGTCGGGCGCAGCTTTCGCCAAACACGGCACCAGCTTCGAGACGCGGATTTCTGTCTTCGATAAATGCCGCGGCGGTGAGCCGGGCGGCATCACCGCTGACCTGCACCAGCCCACGTCCCCCGACGTGGCGCATCTAATGTCCAGGGTCACTGCAGAGGTTCCGCCGCGCCTCGAGATGGAACGGGCCGCAAATGCGGGTCTGGTCCACTCTCCCCTCTTCCCGGGAAATCCTGTCCCCACAACATGCAAGCCCGTCAACCGATCGCGCGCGACCTCTGCGGCTCAACCGGAGAAACCTGGAGCGCAGATCGAGGTCGAGGACCTAAGCTACGAACTCCGCGACAACGCCGAGGACGCGACACGTCTGTCCGATGCGATCTACGAGACCTTCCGTTTGCAGGCGATCGACATCCCCGCAGCGACCGCACACCCGACCAAGCTTGTGCAATCGGCGGCCATGGCCTCTGTCGCACCTCCGAAACCGAGCTATCGCCCCAAGCTTCCGGCGACCATCCTGCGCGACGGCCTGCTGTCAGACGCGCAGCTCGAGACCGTCATCTACGCGGGGGAGGCGCATGGCGCGCGTCTCGCAGGGTCTTGGACCGTCGATGAGACCGGAGACGTGGTATCCGCAGCACCGGAGGACACCGCTGATGCTATCGGCTTCCGCCGGGGTTTCTTCCTCGGTGATGGCACCGGCGCGGGCAAGGGCCGCCAGTCGGCTGGGATCCTGCTCGACAACTGGTGCCAAGGCCGCCGCAAGGCGCTCTGGATCTCGAAAAGCGACAAGCTCCTCGAGGACGCGCAGCGCGACTGGTCGGCGCTCGGGCAGGAGCGCCTGCTGGTGACGCCGCTGTCGCGTTTCGCACAAGGCCGCGACATCCCGCTGACCGAGGGCATTCTCTTCACCACCTATGCGACGCTGCGTTCGGAAGAACGAGGTGGGAAGAAATCCCGCGTCGACCAGATCGTCGACTGGCTCGGGGCAGATTTCGACGGGGTGATCCTCTTCGACGAAAGCCATGCCATGGCCAATGCCGCCGGCGGCAAAGGCGAGCGCGGCGATACCATGGCCTCGCAGCAGGGCAGGGCGGGCCTGCGCCTTCAACACAAACTTCCGAATGCCCGCGTGGTCTATGTCTCGGCCACAGGCGCGACGACGGTCCACAACCTCGCCTACGCGCAGCGTCTCGGGCTCTGGGGCGGGGAGGATTTCCCCTTTCAGACCCGGTCGGAATTTGTGGAAGCCATTGAGGCTGGCGGTGTCGCGGCGATGGAGGTTCTCGCCCGCGACCTCCGGGCGCTCGGTCTCTACACGGCGCGGTCGCTGTCCTATGACGGTGTCGAATACGAGATGCTCGAACATGCGCTCAGCCCCGAGCAGCGCGGCATTTACGATGCCTATGCCGGGGCCTTCGCCATCATTCACAACAACCTGACCGCGGCGTTGGATGCGGCGAACATTTCTGGCGAGAGCGGCACGTTGAACCGTCAGGCGAAATCCGCCGCGCGGTCCGCCTTCGAGACCGCCAAGCAGCGATTCTTCGGCCATTTGCTCACCTCGATGAAGACCCCCACGCTAATAGCATCCATCGATGCAGATCTGGCTGCGGGTCACGCGGCAGTCATCCAGATCGTCTCGACGGGTGAGGCGCTGATGGAACGCCGCCTGTCGGAGATCCCAACCGACGAATGGAATGATATCCGCTGTGACATCACACCCAGGGAATACGTTCTGGACTACCTCGCCCATTCCTTCCCGGTGCAGCTCTACGAGCCTTTCACCGACAGTGAAGGCAACCTCTCGTCGCGCCCCGTCATGCGCGACGGCCAACCGGTGGAGTGCCGCGAAGCCGTCCGGCGTCGTGACGCGCTGATCGAGAAACTGGCTTCGCTTCCGCCCGTGCCGGGTGCACTCGACCAGATCGTCCAGCGCTTCGGCACCGATCTCGTGGCCGAAGTCACAGGGCGCTCGCGGCGCATCGTGCGGAAGGGCGAAGGGCATTCGGCACGGCTCGTGGTGGAGAACCGGGCTGGAGCCGCGAACCTCGCGGAAACCCAAGCCTTCATGGATGACGAAAAGCGAATCCTGATCTTCTCGGATGCCGGCGGCACCGGGCGCAGCTATCACGCCGATCTCGGGGCGAAGAACCAGCGCTTGCGGGTCCATTACCTCTTGGAGCCCGGCTGGAAGGCAGATGCGGCGATCCAGGGCCTCGGGCGCACCAACCGCACCAATCAGGCGCAACCGCCGCTCTTCCGACCGGTGGCCACCGATGTGAAGGCGGAGAAGCGGTTTCTGTCGACCATTGCGCGCCGCCTCGACACGCTTGGCGCGATCACGCGCGGCCAGCGCCAGACCGGAGGCCAGGGGTTGTTCCGCCCCGAGGATAACCTCGAGTCGCCCTACGCCCGCGACGCCCTGCGCCAGCTTTACCGCCGCATCTATCGCGGCGATCTGGCGGGCTGCTCGCTCGGGGCCTACGAGGATGCCACTGGCCTCAGCCTGACCGATGACAATGGGCTGAAGGACGATCTGCCGCCGATCACGACCTTCCTCAATCGTCTGCTCGCGCTGACGATCGACATGCAGGCTGTGCTGTTCTCAGCCTTCGAAGAACTCCTCGATCAACGGATCGAGGGCGCTATCGTTGCCGGGGTCTATGACCTCGGGCTTGAGACGCTGCGCGCCGAAAGCTTCCGCGTCACGGATGCGCGGGTGATCTACACCCATCCCGGCTCTGGCGCGGAAACCCAGCTGCTGACCATCGCGGAGAAGCGGCGGAACACGCCGACGTCCCTCGCAGATGCGCTCGACTGGCTCGATGACCCGAAGGCGCGGCTTCTGGTCAACAGCCGCTCGGGCCGGGCCGCGGTGCAGGTGCCCGCCACCAGCCTAATGCTGGATGATGGCACCATCGAGCCACGCCTCAGGCTGATCCGGCCGACCGAGGCCAGCACGGTCCCGGCCAAGGTCATGGAGGACACCCACTGGCTCGAGGCCGACCGCGCGGCCTTCACTGCGGCGTGGACTGCGGAACTGGCCGAGGTGCCGGAGTTCTCCGAAGCCACGCTGCACATCGTCGCAGGTCTGCTGCTGCCGATCTGGAAGCAGCTCCCCCAGGACGAAACCCGCGTCTACCGGCTGCAGACCGATGACGGTCAGCGCATCATCGGCCGCCGTGTCTCGCCCGCCTGGGTCGCGACCACGCTTGCGAGTGACGCGCCGACTCTGTCGGCGGCGCAGGTCCATGCCCTCGTTCTGGAGGGCAAGACCGTGGTGCGGCTGGCCGAGGGGATGGAGCTCCATCGGTCCCGCGTTATGGGCGTGAACCGGATCGAGCTCTCCGGGTTCACCGAGGCCGCCAAGGACCGGCTCAAGGCCGATGGCTTCTTCTCGGAGATCATTAGTTGGAAGCTTCGGCTGTTTTGCCCGACCGACGCCGATGGCGTCGCGATACTGGATCGTCTGCTTGCACGTTGTCCTGTCGCAAGGCTACATGATCGCGGAGGTTGTTGACCCATGTATTCCAAGACCGAAGACCTCGTGCGCGATCTGGCAGAAAATGCCGAAGGCGTCTGTCGTGCCTACCTTCCCGCCGGACGGCGGGAAGGATCCTACTGGATCGTCGGCGATCTGCAGAACAACCCCGGCCGGTCGCTCTTCGTGCGGTTGACGGGTCCTGCGTCGGGACCAGGGGCAGCGGGCAAGTTTACGGATGGGGCCACAGGCGAGCATGGCGATCTCCTGGACATCATCCGCGCCCGGACGGGGATCACGCGCTTCCCCGACCTTCTCGCCGAGGCCCGAGCGCATCTTGGCCGTCCGCAGCCGGTCGTCCCGGATAAGCAAGAGCCGAGGAAGGCCAAGGCGCCCGGTGGCACTCCCGCGGCAGCGGCGCGCTTGTTTGCTGCCTCGAACCCGATCACAGGCACGCTTGCTGAGACCTACCTCCGTTCCCGAGGCATCACCCAATTCGGGGCGAACGGCGCCTTACGCTTCCACCCGAAGTGCTGGCATCGGGAAGAGGGGCAGACCCGGAGCATCCCCAGACCGGCGATGATCGCGGCGGTTACCGATGGGGCAGGGGCCGTGCAGGGCGTGCATCGCACCTGGCTGGCGCCTGACGGACAGGGGAAGGCGGCAGTGAATCCACAGCGTCGGGCTATGGGTCACCTCCTCTGCAATGCTGTCAGGCTCACCCCGCACGATGACATCCTCGTCGTCGGCGAAGGCATCGAGACCATGCTGTCCCTGTCCGAGGCAATCCCAGGTCTGCCCGTCTGGGCGGCGCTCTCGTCGGGACACCTCGGGGCGGTCCTGCTGCCGGAGGGGCTCCAGCGCCTCTACATCGCCATCGACCGCGATCCGGCTGGGCAACTTGCGGCAGGGAGGTTGAGCGCCAGAGCCTCCGAGGTCGGGGTGCGCGTGCGGGTGCTGGAACCGCGGCTCGGGGATTTCAACGATGATCTTCGGGCGAACGGCAAGGACGCGCTGCGCCAGCATCTGGCAGGTCAGATCGGGCCCGAGGATCGGCATC
>NZ_JBXWQW010000016.1:0-93370 GCF_059612585.1 Ruegeria sp. YKSF57
GGATCATGATCACGACTTCGTCCATGTGCCACTTGTCATTCGGCTGTGGACGATCCCGCTTGATGCAATCTGCAAAGTGTAGACCAAAGCGATTGACCCACAGCCGAACTGTTTCCCGGCTGACGATAACGCCCCGCGCAGCCAACAGATCCTCGACGTCAGCTGTGCTCAACGCAAAGCGATGGTAAGCCCAAGCCGCATAAGCAATGATCTCACGATGAAAACGAAAGCCTCTAAGGCATGGCATGATCGGTGGGATGTTCATTAGCGCGACATAGCTGGATCACTCAGCCTGTACAACTTGGCAATACCCTTAGTTTACATCAGTTCACTGAACCCCTAACCGGGAACGACAATTGTCTTCTCGGGGTCCCAGCTCAGCCAGACCTGAGCCTCCTCCTTGAGTTCGGGAATATCCTGATCGCGGGCGATTATTTTGAATACCTGCCCTCCGCATCGCGCAATGCAGGTTGCCATCGCCCCGGCAAAGATCCGACGTTCCAGAATTGCCGGTATCTTTGACAGGTTGTCCCCTTGTGGTTCGTCCACCAGAATGCTCATGTTTTCGGGACGAACGGCCAAAGTGGCATTTGCTGCAGTTCCGGGCGGCAATTTGATGTCCGCTCCTTCCACTCTAAAAATCCCCTTACCATCTTTCGAGAGAAAATTCGCCTCTCCCAAGAACTCAGCGGTGAACACATCCGTTGGATTGCTGTAAACCTCGCGCGGAGCGCCGGCCTGGATCATCTCTCCCTGCCGAAGGATGCCGATCTTGTCGGATAGGGTCAGCGCCTCTTCCTGATCATGGGTCACGAATATGGTGGTGATGCCGATTTCGTGCTGAATACGCTTCAGTTCGATCTGCATGTCGATGCGCAGCGACTTGTCCAGCGCCGATAAGGGTTCGTCGAGCAGTAGAACCTTGGGGTTTGTCACTATGGCACGGGCCAGTGCGACCCGCTGGCGCTGGCCACCGGACAGCTGATGCGGTTTGCGGTCTCCGTGCTGGCCCAGCTGAACCAAATCCAGCGCTTCGCCAACGCGCCGGCGTTCCTCGATCGCACCGACTTTGCGCACACGCAGCCCGAACCCGACATTGTCTGCGACGGTCATATTGGGAAACAGGGCATAATTCTGGAACATCATGCCGATATCGCGTTTTTCAACCGGAATATGTTCGACCGATGTATCGCCGATACGGATCGATCCGGCGTCAGTGAAGATGAAACCGGCAATGGCGCGCAGCAGCGTGGTCTTGCCGCTGCCCGATGGCCCAAGCAGTGCAAAAAAACCGCCATCAGGGAAATCCATCGTTACATCGTTCAGTGCCTTGAGCGGTCCGAATGACTTGGTGACATTCTGGACAGAAACCTCGGCCATCAGCGTTCTCCTCCGAAGTTTGAGAACCGCGCGGCAAACAGCATCACGGCCATGGAAACAACAATAATGATTGTGGAAATCGCGTTGATCTCTGGTGTGAATCCCTTGCGGATCGACGTGTAGATCAGCACCGGTAACGTGCTGTCACCCGGTTCTGACAGGAAATACGAGACGACAAACTGGTCAAAACTGACGGCAAAAGCGAACAACGCGCCTGCGATCACGCCGGAAGAAATCCATGGTAAAGTCACGCGACGCGTCACCGTCCAGGCGTCGGCGCCCATCGACCGCGCAGCTTCCTCCAGCGTGGCATCAAATGTGGCCAATCGAGCACTGACGACAACAATGACGTAGGGCAGGGCAAGCGCTACATGGCCGATAATGACTGAAGGGGTGCCGCGGCCGAGACCAACGCCAAAAAAGAAGATCAGCATCGCCGTTCCGGTGATCAGCCACGGAATGGCGATGGGTGGAAACAGCATGACCTGCAAGAACCGCTTGCCCCGGAAGTCGAACCGGAACAGGGCAACAGATGCAGCGGTGCCCAGAATTGTCGCGACAACCGTGGTCACAAGCGCGATCAGCACTGACCGAGCTGCGGCATCGATAATCTGACCATTGCCAGACAGATCCTCGTACCACCTGAGCGAGAACTCGAACGGTAGTTGATAATAAGGTGAGGCATTGAAGGACATGATCGCCATGACGATGATTGGCGCATAGAGGAAAAACAGGATCAGCCCCAGCCAGACCTTCCCCAAAACTGTCAGAAATCGGCCACTCATGTTTGTGCCCTTTTCAGAACCGGGCTTGCCAAGGCAAGGATCAACAGCACCACGGCAAGCAGGATGAAGGAAAGAGCGGCCCCAAGCGGCCAGTTGAACACAGCCACGAATTGATCTTCAATCACCGTACCGAAATAGGTGCCGACACGACCGCCCAGAATGCGGGGTTCCATGAACGAGCCAACCACCGGAACAAAGATCAGCACCGCTCCGGCCATCAACCCGGGAAGAGACAGTGGCAGAATGATGCGCCAAAGGATGGTCAGTTTGCCCGCGCCCATGGATCGGGCAGCGTCAATCAGAGTGTCGTCAATGGCCTGAAGCGCCAGATACGAAGTCAGAATAACATAGGGCAGATAGGAATGAACCAGCCCGATCACGATGGCCGGGGTCGAAAACATCAAGTTTACATCCACTTCGAAGGGAAGAACAGCATTCAGGCCCAGATCCAGCACACCGTTGCCGCGTAACACAATGGCCCAGGAAAAGATGCGCACGAGCGAGTTGGACCAGAACGGCAGAATGACCAGCAGAAACAGCGCCTCGCGCGACCGGCCCTTGATCGCCTTGGCTAAGACATAGGCGCAGGGAAACCCGACCAGCACAGAAATCGCGGTCACCGTCAGACCAAGCCTAAGCGACTTCCATAACAGCGTGGCATAAGTCGAAGTTTGAAAAAAGGCCTGGTAGTTTTCCGTCGTATGGAACCACTCTCCATCACCAAACGGTACATCGGATAGGAAACTGAAATAGAGCATGGCTGACAGTGGCAAGAAGATAGCCACCGTCAGCCAAAGATATGCAGGGGAGAGCAGGCTGAAGATCTTCAGTCGTTCCTGTTTGGCAAGAACATCGGACATCCAGAAACACTCCCCTGAGAGTTGGCAGTTTATTGGGCGGCCTTTAGACCTTGCCACAGTTCAAGGTATTTCTCGCGAGTCTCATCCGAGACCGGGCGCTGGAACTGAACGCGGGCAACAACTTCGGGGTCTCCGAGAACCTGTTTGTTGAAGGCGTCATCGGGCAGAGCCGCAGCCGCTTTGGCATTGGCCGATGCAGGAGCACCATCAACGGCCCATTTCACGTAGAACTCTGGGTCGATCATCCAGTTGATAAAGGCATGCGCTGCCTCTTTCTTGTTGGACGAGCTGGGAACAGACAGTCCGTCCAGCCAGCCGATTGCCCCTTCTTTTGGCACGATGAACTGCACCGGCAGACCGGCAGCCATCGATCGGCTGGCCGATCCGGACCAGAAAGTCGCCACATCCAAATCACCGGCGGCCATGAACTGGTTCCAGTCGTTCTCGGATCCCCAATAGGTTTTTATCTGTGGCATCAACTCGGCAAGCTTGGCCTCGACGGCATCCAAATCGGCAATGTTGTTGATGTCCTGACCAGTGGCAATAGCGGCGAATTGCACCGCCTCCAGCGCATCGTCGCGGATCGAGACTTTGCCCTCATGCGCCTTGTCCCAGAATACTTCGATCGAGTCCGGCAGCTCATCAAACTCGCCGGTATTGACAGCAAAGGATGTCAGACCCCAGGTCCATGGAACTCCATGCAGTGCCCCACCGGCATTCAGGTCCTGATTGCTGCTCAGGTTTTCAGGTACGTCCGCAAGATTTTCGACCAGTGCAACATCGACAGGCCCGATCAGACCTTCTTCTTGCGCCTGCGGTGTAAATGCCGCGTTGATCAGCACGACATCATAAGCGCCGGGGTTGGTGCGCAGCTTGGTCAGCATTTCCTGTTCCGAGTTGAAATACTCGTGCACAACAGTGTGACCGCTGGCATCGGTGAATGCCTCGACCGCCCAATCCAGATCGGTGCCATAGCCCTGCCAGTTCAGAACCCGAATTTCATCGGCGATGGCGGCAGTACCAACAAAGACGGCGGTTGTAGCCAATAAGATATGTTTGTTCATTTTGACCTCCCAGTCATTCGCAATTGAGAATTCTCTCGATCAACAGGCCTCTTTTTTATTAAGCGCCTCGGCAACCACCACACTGCTGGGTGTTGTTGCCGGGCCTTTTTGTGTCGCTGAAATAGCCGCCGCCACATTCGCATATCTGGCGGCTTGTGAGGGCGTGTCGCCAAGAGACAAGCGGGCGATGAAGCTGCCTATATGGGCGTCTCCAGCACCATTTGTGTCGACAACCCGGACGCGGTAGGGCGGGACATGTTCCACGGTGTCACCGGTGGCGATAAGGCACCCTTCGGATCCGTTTCGCACCACGCAACCGCCGTCTGCCGGGCGTGATTTCGCAATGGAAAGGGCGGCTTCGGTCGGATCACCCAAGCCGGTCAGAATCGCGGCCTCGCGGGCATTTGTGCTGACCCAATACGCCCGGTCCAAAGCCGCGTCGCGAATTTCGCGTGGGATCGACGCCACGACCGGGGACGGATCAAACACCAGGTTTGGAATAATGGCTTCCGTCAGAAGCCAATGATGCAGGGCCGCACGCGAACCCGCATAATGAAGGGCGTAGCCCGATAGCAACGTCCACCCGTACTCGGCAAATCCAATCTGTTCCAGGTCCTCGGTGGTCACGTGCCCCTCGGCCCCATCGCTTGCGACAAAGGTGCGTTCGCCCTCACTGTCGATCAGGACGCTGCAACAGCCTTGATCCCTCGTCAGATCCTGGCTGCGCAAGAACGGAATGCCTTCGGCGTTCAGCCCTTCGCGGACTAACTGCGCAAAAGGTCCCGACCCGATGGTTCCGCCATAACACACCATCATGCCCGTGCGCTTTGCGGCAACCATGGCATTGAAGCCACCGCCGGGTTTGATCGAAAAGCCGCGTACGATCGCCTCTTCGCCCGCGGCAGGGACATGATCGATCTCGTAGAGAAGATCGGCGACAACACCTGACATTTGCAATAGCCGGTTTGTCATTGGACCATCTCCGCATTTTCGAACGCCGAGCCATCGCAATTGGCACGCAGCGACAACAAATCTCGCGCAATTTGTTCCAGCGGCAACTCGTTTGCCGCAAATACCGTTTCGATGGCGAATTGCGTGATCCTGCTTTGCCCGACACAGGCACCTGCCATTGCCCCGGCAATCGCACCGATCGTATCGGTGTCATCTCCGATATTCGCGGCAATTTTCGCAGTTTCCCATGGGTCACAATTTGCCAGCAAAACCACACCGAATGCTGCCGCCACAGATTCGTGTGAGGCAACGGACGTTCCAATACGCTCGGCGAAGGCCTCGGACGAAAGTCCATCCTTTGCTGCTTCCAGTGCCAAAGCGATCTTTTCGGCCATGGCGTTTTCACCAACTGCATATCCGCGCCTTTGACCCGCTTCGGCGGCGCGTAACGCCGGCGCTATGGCCTGGTCAAATGACATCCCGTCGATGCCGCAACTGATGACTGTTGCAACGGCCGCAGCGGCGGCAATTGCTTCGCCAGTGTTATGGGTCATTCGGCAGGCAAGTTCGACACGATCCAGAAAGGTGGCTTCAGGTGCAATACGTGTTGCAATACCGACTGGTGCAATGCGCATCGACGCGCCATTGGTGGTCCCATTGCGCCCAGTCTCGTCAGCAGAGGCGCCTGAAATGATTGCGTCGAGTGCAGCCTTGGACGACGGCCCCAGCAAATCGCGCAACCCTCGTTTGCGAACATCGGCTTCCCATGCGAGGAGGTCGTTGGCCCAACGGTGTTCGTCTAGTTGACCACCATCCTCAATCAGTCTGAGTGCCAGCAACAACGCCTGTTCGGTGTCGTCTGTAACCTGCGCTGCTTTGAGCCCGTGCGAGACCGGGTGATCCGGGAACGGAGCAATAAAAGTTGAGATCACACCGTAGTGACGAAGAATATCCGCACGGCTCAGTGTCTGAGACGGCATGCCCATCGCGTCACCAATCGCCATCCCGGCCAAAGCCCCACAAGCGCGATCGTACTGAATGTCAGAGCTTACCGGCATTGTTGTCAACTAGAACTCCATGTGCAGACCGAACATCACTGGGTCCAATATGCTTTCGACAAATTCAATGATCGACCCGTCTGCGGCTCGTGTCAGTCGGCGTAAGTGCAGCATTGGCTCACCTGGATTACGCCCCATGACTCGGGCATCCATATCGGAAAGTGCGGGCAATACTCCGGCCCATTCGTCCCCGCCCGCAACCACTAGTCCTTTGGATCTAAGCAATTCAGTCAACGACCCGTTCTTAAGCCCGGTATCCAAAACATGCGAGAAACTGTCCCGCCATGGAATCCGGCTGCGCTCCAGCGACACGCCCTGTCTTGTATGGACCTGGTACCTCAATCGGTCGACGACCAGAAAATCCGAACCCGCTTCGACGGGCGCATCGGGGATGTCCATGGATCCACGGTCCAGTACCAGAACGCGAGTTTCCAGGTGAATATCTCCCGACGCAAGAGCAACGCTCCACCCGGAACGATCATCAATTGTCTTGCCGCCGAAGGTAACGAAGGACCCGATACCGCTCTTGGTGGTGATCAGGCCTTTATTGCTGAGAATTTCCAGACTCTTGCGAATCGTATTCCGACTGACCGAAAATCTCTTCACAAGTGCGCTTTCGCTGGCCAGCGGATCACCCCGACTGAGCGCACCAGATCTGATATCCGTTTCCAGACGATGGGCAATCTTGACCGACTTGGATGCGCCGATCAGAGATATCCCTGTGTCATCATGTTCAAACCTGTTCATACCTGTACCCTAGCGTGGCTCTTTTGTGCTAGTCAACAAAAAGTCGTGCAGTCCTCTGACTGGCGTTGTTGCGTAACTCGCGTTTGAGGTGTGAAGACCCGTACCCCGCCGACGTCATGCCACGCGTTTGATCGCGGCGATTCTGAGGGCGTTGAAGCGGTTCATGAGGGCGATGCGGATGCGGATTTCTGCGGTCTGGCGGTTTGGGTCTCTTGCCGCGATGCGCTCGCCGAAGGCCTTCAGGCGGCGCATCCTCGCCTCGATCCTGCTGCGGACATGGTATCCGGTCCAGCGCTTCCAGAATGCCCGCCCGTAATGTCGCGTTGCGCGCAGGTTTTTTGTTTCTGGCAATTGCCGCAGGACAGTCTTCCTTAAGCAAGCGCCCGTTCTTGCGGATCGGAAAGATTCGAACAGCGTCGCGCTCGATGATGGCGTTGTGGCATCGGCGTGTGTCGCAGGCGCCATCAGCAGTCACTGTGCCGATCGGCTCATTCGGAGGGATCAGGCTGAGCAGATCACGTAGTACTGGGTTGTCGCCGTCGCGGCTAGAGTTCACATGCTGAAACGGCGATGTCTGAGCTACTCCTAGATGATTGGACAATTTCTGGCGCTGACGTGACCTCCTCACCCACCTAGAGTTTGTTTCGGATCGATCCCGACCTCGCGGCACATGCGCCAAGCGTAAGAGTTCTTGAGTGGCGCGTGTTTGCGCCACCAGGGTTTGGTGCCATTTGTGTAAAGATGAACGGAAACGGTATCTTCCGTGAACCACCCTTCGACTCTACCATGCGGATCGTAGAAGATATCGTTCAGTTGAAACGGCACAGGATACAACACATCTGGCGTCATTGCCCGATCAAAGTCGCCGGTTTGTTTTGCGTAATGCGTAAATGCCTGTGGACCAAATGCCGTGCGTTCGGTTTTGTAAATGCGAACAGCCAAGGGATCTTGACCCTTTTGCCGGTCCATCTTCTTGCGCTGGCTTTGTCCCCACCAAGCAGGATAATCTGGCAAGTTCTCGTAATAGTCCAAAAGTTGGTCGATCAACTCGCACTCTTGCGGCAATCCGACAACCCCGCAGTTCAGCGCACCGCGCATCCCATGACCGGCAAAGATCCACTCCCATTCGTCCGGAAAAGGTTTGTGGCAGTAAGCGTCGCAGTCGATCCAGATGGCGCCTGTCTTTTTGATCATCTTGTAGCGGAAGACGTTCGAAAGAAATGACGCGGACGTCGCTTCGACCACCGACATATCGATATCCATAATCTCGGAAGCGGACCTGATCTCGACACCTTCGGGTGCATTGACTACGTCTTCGGTGCAATACAGAGTCACCGGATGGCCGTGACGCAAGTGTGATTTCAGGCATAACTGATTGAGATAGTGAAGGCTCTCTCCGATCCACAGAGAGGCAACGGGGCGGCGAGTTTCGGACAAGTCTGCTTCCTCGATAGAATTTGCCGGTATTTTATGTGTGTTGTCCTTTATTTGGCTTGAGGATGCAAAGGCGAATTGCATCTCAGCAGTCAAATCGTGTCCAACAATGGTAGTCTGTTCTTTCTGCGCGTATATCGGGACCTGACGACCGACCACAGGCAACACAGGACGAAACATGCCCGCCCAACACGGCATTCTTGAAAAGCTGCGAAAACGCAAAAGCCCCAACGGCACCATCATGGCAGTATCTATGATGAAAGACGAAGCGCCGTATTTGTTGGAGTGGTATGCGCATCACCTGGCAGTCGGGTTCACTGATATTCTCGTCTATACCAATGATTGCTCTGACGGAACGGTGGAAATGCTTCAGCGTCTGGAGGAGCTTGGTCTGGGCTATCACCGGCACAACGTCATTCCTGATGGTGTCAAGCCGCAGCCATCTGCGCTGAAACATGCGCAGGCCGAGCCCTTGGTTCAGGCCGCAGATTGGTTGCTGGTTTTCGATGCTGATGAGTTCTTGTGCATCAACCATCCATCCGGAAATCTTGACGGATTGATTTCCGACGCCGTGGAAAAAGGAGCGAATGGCATTGTGATCACCTGGCGAATATTCGGCTCAGGTGGTGTGGTTGATTGGTCGCGCAAGCCGGTGACAGAACAATACCTGCGTGCGGCACCGCCCCTTTGGAATAAGGGTTGGGGGGTCAAAACCTTGTTCAAGTTCGATCCAGAGTATTGGAAACTTGGTATTCATCGACCTTCGATCAAGAACAAGCATCTTGAAACTGGTTTCCCAGAGTCGGTGAAGTGGCTGAACGGTTCTGGTCTTCCGATGGAAGACTATTTCAAATTTCGAGGTTGGCGCTCCATCCGACGCACGCTCGGCTATGAATGGGCACAAATGAACCACTACGCTGTCAAGTCTGTGGATGCATATGCCGTTCGAAAATTTCGAGGCAACGTCAACAACAAAAAAGACAAGTACAATTCCGACTATTGGGCCTTACAGGATCGCAATGAAGTCGAGGATCGCTCCATTCTGCGCCATGCACCTCTCGGGCGGGAGATCATGCAGGCTCTCCTCATGGATCCCGTGCTTCGAGCGTTGCACGAGGCGGCGTTGGATCGAATTGAGACGCGGCTCGATGCGTATAAACAGACGCCCGAATACCAAGGCCTGAAAAACGAATTGATTGAGGCGGGTAAGACACCGATTGCCAAGGTGGTGGCCAAACCGCCGCAGCCTCGCGACCCGGCCAAGATAGCGGCGATGATGAGCCGCGTGGAAAGAACGGCAACTGAAAAATTTGAAAAACCCAGAGAAGCAAATACAGATTTCCAAACGGTCGCATCGCCCTACGTGGGACAAGATGCGCGTCTTTCCACAGCTGCATCAACTCAGTGGTTTTTGAACCATGACATCGAATTGCCAGCCGATCCGGGGCTATTCTCATCCGAGGCTCTCAACTCCATTGTTGCGGGCAGGTTCGATCGGCGGAACGCCAGAAATATCGGGGGTTACCTCGATGGTTGCGCGCGGCTCCTCGAAATCGGGAGCGGTGTGGGTTTTGTTCCCCTAAAAGCCAGTCGTGATCTTCCGAAACTGATTATAATGGCGCAGGACTGCCGGTCAGGCCTTGTCAGGGCGGCCAGAGAAATCGCGCGGCGCAACGGGTTGGAGAATTCGTCGCGCCTCAAATTCAGCGATGGGTTTTTGTCCTTTGAGGCTGACCGGCAAGGGCAGGCTTCGGGCCTTGCCGCATATCTTACAGATTTCAGGCCTGATGTTCTTCGCCTCGCGGCACCCGACCATTTGCCGTCCGAACTTTTGCGTACGGCATCGCTAAGCTGTGTGGGCCGCGTGATCATTCCATATGCAGGTGAGCAAGCACGTGACCTATCACGACAAGAATACGGCCCTGTCTTGGCCGATCTTGGGCTAACGGAATCGATGGACAGGGCCGAAAGCGGTTCGCTACAATTCGACAGGGAACCTCAGATATAGCGGCGTCTCGATTGCGGTCCCATGGCCGAAATTGTGTTCAGTGATAATGTGTGATCCATGTTCTGCATCCTGTGCCGCAACATTTGCCGGGTCAGGCGGGAAAGGTCGTTCGCGTACTCGGGTTTGCCGGCCACATTCTCAAATTCGCCTTTTCCGCAGTGGTCAAACAAAATTGGCGGCAGGTCGGCGGCGAATTCCACAAGCGTGAATCTATTGTCTCGCAAGATACCAAGGCAGGAATTCGATGGATTGGTCCCCAGCGCTTTTTCCCATTCTGTCGGCTTTGAAGGTTGGGAAAAATCCAGTTCGCTGAACGTGTAGGTACGCCAGTCATCTGGCACATCGCCGTTCATCAGCGGAATTAGAGAGCGCCCATCCATCGAATTGGGAATGTCGCAACCGATCCAATCGAGAATGGTCGGCGTTATGTCGATGGTCTCGGTTGGTGCGGAAACAACCTTGCCAGCTCGGGCTTTGTTTCCCGGCATTCGGATGATGAGTGGTGTCTGATACGCAGCGTCATAAACAGTCATCTTTCCCCATGAATGGTGATCACCCAACATTTCGCCGTGGTCCGCCGTTACGACCAGAAGTGTGTTATCATACTGACCGCTATCCTTGAGATGCTGAATTGCCCGGCCGATATGGTGATCGACCTCGGTTGCCAGACCAAGATAGATCGACCTCAGCGTCTGGATATTTTCGTCCGTTGCTTCCAGCCCGGGGAACCCTTCGACAAATGTCTCGATAGAACTGGTTTTTATGAGCGGAGCAAAGAACGGGTGAACCGCGCATTCCTGTTCGACAGATGTCAACCTTTTAGGCAAAGGCAAAGACTGCGGATTGTACATACGGTTGTAGGGGCAGGGAGCGACTAGTGGTGGGTGAGGACGGATATAAGTTAGATGGGCGAACCAGCTTTTGCCGTGATGCGCTGTGATTTTGCCAAGGAAAGAATTCGTCAGGAACGCAGTATCACTATCTTCAGCTGAGTAGAGAGCGGGGTCATTCAGGCGTGGTTTGCCGCCATCTGGCGCAATCGGCTTGTATACATCCCAGTATTTTTCGAATTCGTACCCCTGCTGGATCAAATGCGATTGCCATGGATACGACATTTCAAGCCGCATCTCGGTCATCTCGTGAAAACCAGTCATTGGGTATTCATAGGTCTTCATCGCCGGGTCGTTGGGGTGGTGGACACGTGGATCTGAAGAGGTGTCGGTATACCCGAAAAGCATTGGCAGCAGTCCTGCTTTGCGCATCTCAGTTGCCAGATTGGGTATGTCATGGCGCAATGGCGTGCCGTTTCGCACTGATCGGTGGTTCATCGCGTATTGACCGGTCAGGATGGATGCGCGCGATGGCCCACAGGGGTTGGTGACCGAGAAATGTCGATCGAAACTCACCGCGTCCTGCATGAGCGCGCGAAGGTTCGGGAGGTCGACGTGCTGGGCCAACTCTCCGCTCAAACAATCCGCTCGCAGTTGGTCAATGATGATGAACAGAACGTTACGCGTGGCGGACATCAGGCTTCTCCGAGGAAATAGCGAAATCAAGTGATAGGTAGGTCAGCGAAATGCGTCCAGATCAAAACGGACTAACAACGTCCGAACCTAGGGGCTCGAACCATTCGTTTATGCCGCATCCGCGGCGTCAGTAGTAATGGAAAAAGGGCGCGACGGTTGACCGCCGCGCCTTTTGGATCACGGGCTTGGAACTGTCATTTCATATCGAAGCGGTCCGCATCCATCACTTTGGTCCAGGCTGAGATGAAATCGGTCACAAGCCGGGCCTGACCATCGTCCTGCCCATAGATTTCGGCAATTGCCCGAAGTTGCGAGTTGGAACCGAAAACCAGATCGACCCGAGTCCCGGTCCACCTGACGGTCCCGGTTGCCCGGTCGCGACCCTCGAAAATGTTCGATGAACCCGACGCCGGTGTCCATTCGGTTCCCATGTCCAACAAATTGACGAAAAAGTCGTTGGTCAACTTGCCGGGACGCTCGGTCAGCATACCATGGGTCGCCCCGCCCTGGTTCGCGCCAAGCACCCGCAAGCCACCGATCAAAGCTGTCATCTCGGGCGCGGAGAGACCCAGCAACTGAGCCTTGTCGATCAACAACTCTTCGGGGGAGATCGAGTATTCGGCTTTCTGGTAGTTGCGGAAGCCATCGGCAATTGGCTCCAGAACAGCCATGCCTTCGGGGTCAGTCTGATCTTGCGTTGCATCGCCCCGGCCCAGTGTGACCGTAACGGTTGCATCGTGCCCCGCGTCTTTTGCTGCCTTTTCGATTGCAGCAGAACCGCCCAGTACAATCAGGTCCGCCATCGAGACGGGCCGCGGAAATTCATTGCGGATGCTCTCCAACACTTGCAACACACGCCCAAGCTGTTCCGGATCGTTGGCTTCCCAGCGGTTCATCGGTTCCAGCCGTATGCGTGCACCGTTGGCGCCGCCGCGGTGGTCTGAACCGCGATACGTCGAAGCCGAAGCCCAGGCGGTTTTGACCAGGTCGGACACGGACAGGCTGGATTCGAGGATTTTTGCCTTGAGCGAAACAACATCGGCATCAGACAGTTTGGTTTCCGATGGCGGGATCGGATCTTGCCAGATCAGATCTTCAGCAGGAACTTCTTCGCCCAAATAGCGCGATTTTGGCCCCATGTCGCGGTGAGTAAGCTTGAACCACGCGCGTGCGAACGCTTCGGCAAACTCTTCCGGGTTGGCGTGGAAGCGGCGCGAGATTGGACCGTAGATCGGATCCATACGCATCGCCATGTCGGCCGTAGTCATCATGGTTTTGACTTTTTTCGACGGATCATGTGCCTGCGGGGCCATATCTTCGTCGGTCACGCCAACCGGTTCCCAAATCCATGCTCCTGCCGGTGATTTGGTCAGGTTCCAGTCATAGCCAAACAACAGATCGAAATAGCCGTTGTCCCACTTCGTCGGATTTGCCGTCCAGGCACCTTCGATGCCACTGGTGGTGGTGTCATCCCCTTTGCCGGTCCCATATGCATTGATCCAGCCCAGACCCATGGTTTCGATCGGCGCGCCTTCAGGCTCGGGGCCAACGAGCGCCGGATCTCCTGCACCATGGGCTTTCCCGAATGTATGGCCACCAGCCACCAGAGCCACGGTTTCTTCGTCATCCATCCCCATTCGACCGAATGTTTCGCGGATGTCGCGGCCGGAGGCCAGAATATTGGGCTCGCCATCGGGTCCTTCCGGATTCACATAGATCAGGCCCATCTGCACGGCAGCCAGCGGATTTTCCAGCTCCCGATCTCCGGAATAGCGCTTTTCACCCAGCCATTCGGATTCAGTGCCCCAATAGACGTCTTCTTCGGGTTCCCAGACATCCGGCCTGCCGCCGCCAAAGCCGAATGTTTTGCCGCCCATCGATTCAATGGCGCAGTTTCCGGCCAAGATCATCAGGTCTGCCCAAGAGATTTTGTTGCCGTACTTCCGCTTGATCGGCCACAGCAGCCGTCGCGCCTTATCGAGGTTTCCGTTGTCAGGCCAACTGTTCAGAGGAGCAAACCGTTGTTGACCTGTGCCGGCGCCGCCGCGTCCGTCGCCAGTGCGATAGGTCCCGGCACTGTGCCAGGCCATCCGAATGAAAAGCCCGCCATAGTGACCATAGTCCGCTGGCCACCAATCCTGACTGTCAGTCATGAGGTCGTAAAGGTCTTGTTTGAGTGCTTTGAAATCCAACGAGTTGAACTCTTCAGCATAGCTGAATGCCTCTCCCATCGGATCGGAACGGGAGGAATTCTGGTGCAGGATTTTCAGGTTCAGCTGGTTTGGCCACCAGTCACGGTTCGAGCGCGTGCCAAGCGCTGTACTGCCATGCATGACTGGACATTTGCCTATGTCGTTTCCGTCCATAATTCTCTCCATCGAATATGTGTTGGTTTTTCGGCCCATGTTGGGCCGCGCGTTTCATAGAAAAGGCTAGCAGACGAATACCATCAACATAAGTTGCATTTATCAATCGTTGCGATAATAAAAAGTTATGATGGATCATTGGAGAGTAATGAACGTCCAGAATTGGGTATTGGGTGGATATCTGCTCGCGACATCGCGACCTTGACGGTTCGCATTCAGGATACCAAAAAAGTCGGTGTTTCGGGTTCGTCATGCGGCCAATTCAAAAGACTAGCGGTAAGTGTGAATATGGAAAAAGCAATAATCTGCTGTGCTCTGAACGGTGTGCTGACTGATCCTCTGCAGCACAACGTACCGGTCACTCCGCAAGAAATGGCAGAAGAAGCTCGCAGAGCCTACGAGGCCGGAGCCGCCATTGTTCACATCCACTTACGGCAACAGGGTGAAGGCAAAGGTCATCTTCCAAGCTGGGACATTGATCTTTCGCGAGAGATTCAGGCAGCTATCAGAGATTCCTGCCCAGGCATCATCATCAATCATACCACCGGAGTTGTGGGTTGCGACTATCGGGGGGTCTTGGACGTCATCAAGGCGACCAAACCGGAAATTGCCGCCTGCAATGCAGGGTCGCTGAACTATCTGAAGGCCCGAAAAGATGGGTCTTGGGCTTGGCCACCAATGCTGTTCGACAATCCGGTACAGAAAGTTCAGGATTTTCTGACTGCGATCCAAGCTGCCGAAGCGATCCCGGAGTTCGAGTGCTTTGATACCGGAATTGTTCGCAGCGTGGGAATGTACCGCCAGGCCGGAATGTTTTCGGGCACTGCTCACCTGAACTTTGTTATGGGTGTCGCGTCGGGACAACCTGCACGGGTAGATCTTCTGCCGATCCTTGCAGATTTGGCTCCAAGCAATTCCAGATGGCAAGTAACCGCGATCGGACGCTCCGAAATCTGGCCTCTGCACCGTAAGGCCGCAGAGCTTGGCGGGCATTTGCGCACCGGTCTCGAAGACACGTTTTATTTGCCTTCCGGAGACAAGGCGGCATCAAACGGAGCACTAATCGAAGAACTCGCACGTTTGGCCCGAGAGGCCGGTCGCGAAATAGCGTCGACGCAAGAGGCGCGAAAACTTATTGGTATCAAGGCAGTTTAATCAATTTGGCGACGTGGCAATAAAGAAGTACACCCACTCTCCCTTGAAGTCCGAATTCTCCGCCCGAAGAGCGGAAACTCGCTCCTTCAGCCATTCCAGATAGTCTTCGGCGGGTTCGCCTAAAGGTCGAATGCCATCATAAAGTGGTTCGGACGTGGCGAATGCCGCCGCGATCTCCTGTCCGAACGGTGGTCCTATGGTGATAAACAATCCTGGATCTCCGAGTTTTTCCGCCCCGATCTTCAGGACCGATTTCGCCGGAGTTTTGACTAAATCAACGTTTTCGTTTGGGCTGAGATGAATGACCATTCCATCAGCATCAAAATAATCGACATAAACATAGGCGTCGTAGTCCGGCGCAGTCAGATCAAGAACCAGTTGCTGACCTTCGGAATAGTTAAATTCTCGGGCGTGGGCATCTGCGCCAACAATCAGCGGATTGATTATCTGATCCGTTGACTGAGGCAGGCCGACATCACCTATGCCTGACAAGGCCCCGCATTGCGGACGTGGAAGGATCAACAAGTTGTTGGTTACAGAAATGCTTTGACCCATCTGGGCTTGCAAGGCAGCTATTATCGGTGCTTGCATGTTGTATTCCGGCACATGGCCGACAACTTCCAATGTGTTGTTTTCAGGGTGAAATTGCACCTGTATCCGCGAACAGGGCACTCGGGACAGAACGCCCGAGATTCCGTCACGCAACTCGGTCGAGGCGCTTCCGGCGTTGCTTGGGTCGACAAAACTTTGGAACGCCGCGATTGATACAGGGTCAACGGTTACGTCTCCACTACCTGAAAATGCCAGTGCGGCAACCATAACCGTTTCCGGAAGCGGTGCGGTAGAAAGCGTGGTTGTTTGTGGTTTTTCGATTTTTGCCGATACCGGCAGAGGCTGATCGAGTGAAATCGCGTTGCTGGACGGTGGCCGGGTTTGAACCATATCGCCGATGTCGGAAGCATCCCCAGCAACAAGCGTCGTTGCTTTGGGAACAGCCGCCGATATTTGTGTTGCGTCGATGATCTCCGACTGCCCTACAGTAGGCCGGACACTGGCTTGAGTGGCCTTTTGGCCACGTTTCGGCACAGGCTGTAATGCCGCAAAATCGGGGGCAAGGCTTTTTCCCCGGGTTTGCGGAATGGTGCCTTGGCCGATGCGCCGACCGGTAGTATTCGATGTTGCTGCTGTTTGCCTTTCAGGGACGGCCTCGGCTGCGTCAGACCGCTCAACCTGGTAGGTTGACAGATGCATCTTGGTCTCCGGCATCGATTGTTCGTAAACCACTTTCGGTTCAAACGACCATAACAGAATTCCCCCGCATACGGCGTGCAGGGCGACTGACCCCACCAATCCGAGACCCCAGATAGCAGGCTCGCCGATCATGGAGTGACCGGCGGTGGCGTGACCACCAAAACCTGATCACGCACTCCAAGCTGTTCCAGTCTGGTGATCAGGGGCAGAACATTTCGTAGTTCGACGTCCTTATGTGCATTGATGCGCACGAGAGTATCCGGTGTTTCTCGAATTTCCTTTTTCAAAAAAGCAAAGATTTGTTCGGCATCAGAGGCCACCCCGTCCAGAGCCAACGATCCCGTTGTGCTTACAGATATCGTCGTCCCGCCCGCTGGCATGTCCGCGCCGGTTCGGGCTTCGGGAGGTGATACGTCGAATGGCGCGGTTGCATCCATCCGCCCGATGAGCATGAAAAACACCAACAAAAAGAACACCACGTCTATCAATGCGATGATCGTTTCCGGCTGAGGGCGCGGGGCAGGGCGGGTGATCCTCATGATCGGGTCTCCAGCCGGATTATCCTTACCTTGGTAGCGCCTGCGCTTGTTAGGGTGTCCATCAGCGAAACCAGAGCTTGCATATTGGCGCCTCCGGTCGGAAGAACAATGACGCTCAAACGGGGATTTTGCGCCGTCCGCGTTCGTATTATTCCGCCCAATTCTGTAAACTCAAGTTCACGACCACGGATCACTGGAACCCCGTCCGCGCCTAGTCGGATCAACAAGGTGCCCCCCTGTTCTGCGGTGGGTGGCGATGCCTCTTCACTCTGGTCCGTCCGCGAAAGCGCGGGGATCATGTCGAGGTTCAGATATGTCGACGTAACCATGAAGAAGACCAACAAGATCAACATCACATCGATCATCGGAACCAGAGAAATCAGCGCCTTCTGGTGCAGTGGACGTTTCAGGATCACCTCGGCTGCCATCGTTGCCTATCCTCAGTCATCGCCGCGTTCTTCGATAACCATCAATCGACCAACCGAGTTCTCGATAGCCTGCGCACCACGTTCTGCGCGCGCGTTTAACAGCGTCGCGCCTACAGCAGCGGGAATGGCGACCAATAGGCCTGCGGCAGTCGTCAGCAACGCTTGCCAGATACCACCGGCCAACACCGCTGCGTTTGCCGATCCCTGCGCCAGTTCGAGTTCCTGGAAAGACTGGATCATGCCGGTGACCGTCCCCAATAGCCCCAACAAGGGACTGATCATCGCGATGAGTTCAAGCGCACGAATCATGCTGTTCATGGAAGCGAACTCCTCGTTCCCCCGCCGGGTCAGTTCTGCCAACAATGCGGGTCCTTTGAATCCTTCGGCCAAGGCTTGCATGGCATAAGCGCAGACGCGATCAGCGGGTGCCTTGCCAGCAGAGACCTGGAGTTGCGCCTGAGACTTATCGCCTTTCGCCCAATGTGCCAAAGCAGCATCACGCATCGGGCCGCCAGAGGTAACGGGCCACAAGCGGATCGCCTTAACGACAATCAGGGCCAGCGAGAAAACCGACAGAACCGCCAAAAGCGCGATGATTGGCCCTCCGGGACCAAGGTTTTCAAACCCATCCATGATCACTTCGCCAAGATTGCAGAGGTTTTGCTGTTCAGTTCCAGAATTGGGAAACAGTCTGTCGGTTCTGAATTTTGCGGTTTGCAAGCTGACAGATCGTGCAGCAAAACTTCGGAAATATTGCCGCAATCAATCTCGGGAATTTCGAAAAGTTTGAGGACTGTCCGTTGGATTGGTAGTGGGGCAGCGTCGACAGAAAGTAAGCGGTCGATGACCCCGCTGCCGTCGAGAATAGCCAAAGACATTTCAAATTGCTCATAGCTGTTGCCTGTGTGATTTCGAAACAGGAAAAAGGCGCGGCAACCACCAGTTTCGATGGCTTCGAATTTGTTCAATTCAACAGTTAGCTTCTCCTCTGCGGTGCTGACGCCAGGTATAGTGGCAAGAAAAACACCGAGTGCGGCCAGCGCCAGTTTTGAAATCTTCATGTTCACCTCCGCTTTACCTTGCTCACGTTATGTGTTTCAGGGCGTCGTTCACTTTCCGCAGTGTAGTTGTAACCGTCGATCTGATGCTGGTTTCGACAAACCCGTTGGAATCTATTGTCTTGAAAAACTCAGAGTTGACGACTTTCAGATGTTTTTGCGCGTGTGCTCTTGCGGTGACAGCCAGCCGACGGCGTTTGGCAGCTGAATCGGCCGTAGCAAACTCGCCCAAAACCGTTTCCAGGGTTGTATCCATCTGCGTTAGCGGCTGCAGCTTTCGTACGATTTGAGAAGCAGCATTTCGAAATCGGTATTCGTCCTTGGTCGCAGCATTGATTGCGACGATCAAGGCGCGCACGTCCTTTGCCGTTGCCTTGCGGGCAGCTATCCAGTCTTGTCGTGCCCTGTTCAGCGCATTCGGGCCTGGTTGTGCGACATCCGGAGAAGGGGCATCTATATCACGCGACATATCGGCGATACGCTGAGCCAGATTTACAATCGACTGGGAAACAAAGGTCAGGTCGCCAGCTTTGATTTTTTCCGAAATTGTTTTGGCTTCGTTTGCGGCGAGTTGCTGTGCTTCGGGTCCAATGCGGGCGGCGCGCAAGACCAAGTCGCGCAAGTGCTTTGATGCTTTTTGTCTGGCTGGTCTGTCAGATGCTTGATCTGACTGTTCAGACGTCGAACGGGTGTCAGGCGTTGGCGCGGTCTCCTCGTGCTTTGGGGCAAGATGCTTTGCGCCGGCCTGGATCTCACCGACGTCGCTCTCTTCTTCGAGGATGGTTCCATTCGCGTCCGTCGCGGTGACTTTTGCGGAAACGCTGTTGTTTTTCAGGTATTTGCGAACTCTTTTGGCTAAATTGGGAAGCGACATGTCGCACGCGAGTGTGATCATGTTTGCGTCCGCAGTCAGAACACCGAACGCAACTTTGGGAGAGCCGCCCTGCTTTTTAGCCTCTTTTCCCAGTGTCGATGGTGGCTTGCGCCGATCAATGAAAAGGCAATCATCGTTTTTGGAGTCGATGCAGAATGCGAACGCCAATGGTTGCTTTCGGGCAATACCCACCACCTGCCGCAATTCAGCTCCGGTAACCGGTTCTACTCCCATTGGAAACCGCCTCACGCGCAATATGAATTTGACTTTGAAGAGACAATAAGGCTGACTGTGGGTCAAGACAGGAGCTGGGAATATCGATCTTGAAACGTATTTGTTGATTTCGTATTGGCGTTTTCTTCGGCTGGTTGGGCCTTAGGGGGTGCCGCTATGTATGAGACAACATTGAAAAAATGAAAAAAGCCCTGAGGAATGAATGGATCTGGCAGCCTACCTAGAACCGCGCGATGCAAACCCGCCGAGTGGCGAAAATCTTGAATACGAGGCCATCTTCACGGATTTGGAACTGGCGGCCCAGCCAGGCGAAGAACGCCAGATGGGTACCGAGGTTGTAGCTGCGGAAGAACAGGATTGGACCGACGTCCGGACCAAAGCCCTTGAGGTTATGGAGCAAAGCCACGAGATCCGTGCGGCGGTCTTTCTGGCTGAAGCCGTACTGCATTCATCCGGTTTGCCCGACTTTGCGTCGTCTCTGGGATATATCCGCAGCCTTCTTGAAGACTATTGGGATTCTTGTCATCCCGAACTGGACGAAGACGATGGTGACGCGACCATGCGGATCAATGCCGTGCAAGGTCTTGCGTCTTCAGATCGAGTAATCCGCGCCTTGCGGCGGTGCCCACTGACCGACAGCCGTATGTTCGGTCGCCTAACGCTGCGCCATGTAGATGTTGCTGATGGTGCAATTAACGCACCCGCCGACATGGACAATGTACCGGATATGAATGCGGTGTCGGCTGCGTTCAAGGACACAGATGATAATGTTCTGAATGCCAACTCTGAAGCGGTCAAAACGGCGCTGGAACATTTGCAAGCCATTGATGCGGTTTTCAACGAGCAAACACCGGGCGAAGGCCCTGATCTCGAACCGCTAATTAATTCCGTAAAGCAGGTACAGCGAGCGCTGTCACAGCATGGTGGTTCCGGGTCTGCTACGGCGTCGGAAACTGCGGATGAAGGACAGCCTGTGGAAATGCCTTCTGCGCCGACGGGTGGAGCACCGGCTGTTGGCGGCGGCGCAATTAATTCGGCCCGTGATGTTACCATGATGCTGGATCGGATCATGGATTACTATGCCCGGTGTGAGCCTTCGAGCCCGATCCCAGTTTTGCTGGAACGGGCCAAACGTCTCGTCAATGCCGATTTTTTGACAATAATCGAAGATATGGCGAAAGAAGGTTTGGATGAAGTTCGTCGGATCGGTGGGATCAAACCCAAAGACGATTACGACTCTTATTAACTGCCTGCACCGATCACCGCACGCGGTACAACAGAACTGAAAAAGGATTGAGGAGCAACAGATGGCCGACAGTTCGCAAAAATTCATAGCGCGAAACAGGGCGCCGAGAGTTCAAATTGAATACGATGTGGAACTTTACGGAGCCCAGAAGAAGGTTCAGTTGCCCTTTGTGATGGGCGTAATGAGCGACCTGGCAGGCAAGTCCGAAGTTGAGCAGCCTCCGGTTGCAGATCGGAAGTTTTTGGAAATCGATGTCGACAACTTTGATGACAGGATGAAGTCGATGGCGCCGCGCGCCGCGTTCACGGTTCCAAATACGTTGACCGGCGAAGGCAACATGGCTGTCGATATCACGTTCGAATCCATGGACGATTTCAGTCCGGCGGCTATTGCCCGCAAGGTAGAGCCACTGCGCGAGTTGCTTGAAGCCCGAACCCAGCTATCGAACCTGATGACGTATATGGACGGCAAGACGGGGGCTGAAGACTTGATCTCAAAAATCATTCAAGACCCGGCATTGCTGAAAACACTGGCAGCACAACCAAAGCCGGGCGGTGAAGCGAGCGAGGAGGAATAAAAATGGCCGAAGAAGAAGCCCAAGTCCAACAAGCCGAAGGTCAAACCGCATTCGGATCGTCCGAATTTGAAGCGTTGCTGCAAAAGGAATTCCGGCCCAAGTCCGATCAAGCGAAAACCGCCGTCGAGTCTGCTGTCAAGACACTGGCGGAACAGGCCCTGGCGAATACAGCGCTGATTTCGGATGACGCGTTGCGTTCTATCGAAAGCATTGTCGCGGAGATCGACAAGAAATTGACCGAACAGGTTAACCTGATCCTGCACCACGAAGACTTCCAGCAAATGGAAAGCGCGTGGCGCGGGCTGCATTATCTCGTCAACAACACCGAGACTGATGAGCAGTTGAAAATTCGGGTCATGAACATCTCCAAGAAGGACATGCACAAGACTCTGCGCAAGTTCAAAGGGACTGCGTGGGATCAATCTCCGATCTTCAAGAAGCTCTACGAAGAGGAATTCGGCCAGTTTGGTGGCGAGCCATATGGCACGTTGGTGGCTGACTATCACTTTGACCACAGTCCGCAGGATATTGAATTGCTGGGCGAGATGGCCAAGGTCGCAGCGGCAGCACACGCGCCGTTGATCACCGGCGCCAAACCAACTCTGTTCCAGATGGACAGTTGGTCCGAACTTGCCAACCCGCGCGATCTGACCAAGATTTTTCAGACGCCGGAGTATGCTGCCTGGCGGTCTCTGCGCGAAAGCGAGGATTCCAAATACATCGGCCTTGCAATGCCACGATTCCTTGGTCGTTTGCCCTATGGGTCCAAGACTGAACCGGTCGAGGAGTTCGCCTTTGAGGAAGACACCGAAGGCGCAGACAGCAACAAGTACAGCTGGGTGAATGCGGCTTACGGCATGGCCGTGAACATCAACCGTTCATTCAAGCAATATGGCTGGTGTTCGCGTATTCGCGGCATCGAAAGTGGCGGGGCATTGGAAAATCTCCCGTCACACACCTTTGCGACCGACGACGGCGGCGTGGATCAGAAATGCCCCACCGAAATAGCCATCGGGGACCGGCGCGAGGCAGAACTTGCCAAAAACGGTATGATGCCACTTATTCATCGCAAGAACTCGGATCTGGCGGCCTTTATCGGTGCGCAATCCTTGCACAAGCCGGCGGAATACAACGATCCGGACGCGACCGCGAACGCGAATCTGGCGGCGCGTTTGCCTTACCTGTTCGCGACTTGCCGATTTGCCCACTACCTCAAATGCATGGTTCGGGACAAAGTCGGATCGTTCAAAAGCCGCAATGATATGCAGGACTGGCTGCAGGAATGGATCAACGAATACGTTGATACCAACTCTGAGATATCGTCCGAAGCCGAGAAAGCGCGTAAACCCTTGTCGGCGGCTGAAGTTGTTGTTGAAGAGGTCGAAGGAAACCCCGGTTACTATACGTCCAAGTTTTTCCTGAGACCGCACTATCAACTCGAAGGCCTGTCAGTTTCGTTGCGGCTGGTCTCGAAACTCCCGTCTGAAAAGGGCGCGTAGTAGACGCTGAACATGCCTTTCCGCAGCGCGGCTCGGTCGTGCTGCTGTTAACTCTCCTCAGGAAGGATAAAAAATGGAAAACGTATTCATCAAAATTGACGGCATTCCCGGCGAAGCTCGTGAATTGAAACACAAGGATGGCAAATGGATTCCGGTAAAATCCATTGAATGGAGCGCTGAACGTACCCTCGACATGACCGATCTCGGCACCACCCAACGTGGTTATGCCAATGCCAATTTCGGCAAAGTCACTTTGACCACCGAACTAAGCGTCGCCTCAGCCAAGATCGCACAGTACACTGCAAGCGGCAAAGTGACATCCGAAGTTGTCATTCATATGTGTCGTGCGGGTGACGATGTTGCAAAAGGTATGGAACCCTATCTTATTTGGACTTTGCGTCACGCCATTATCGACAGCTATTCCGTGAGCGGCGGCGAAGAGCAGATTCCAGAGGAAAACTGGACATTGGCATATCGCGGAATCGCCTTTGACTACTACCCGTCTGATTTCGAGTCTGGCAAGATTTTGAAAGACAAGAAAGAAACCTTCAAATGGAACCTCGAAACCGGCGATTACAGCTGATCAGGCACGCAGAAGGGTTCGGGTGTCTTTGGGCAACCGAACCCGGATCGCGGTGAAATTTGGTTGTTGGAGTTGGTTTGATGACGCCGGAAGAATATCTGAAATCAGGTGATCTTGCTGGGACGCTGGCTGCGTTGCAGGACAAGGTTCGCGCCAATCCGGCGGATGCCAAACTGCGCGTATTTCTGTTTCAGCTGCTGTGCGTTCTGGGGGATTGGAAACGCGCGATCACCCAGTTGAAACTTAGCGCTGAAATGGACGAAGGCGCCACGATGATGGCAAAAACCTATCGTGAAGCGATAATCTGTGAGGTCTATCGCGAGAAGGTTTTCGCCGGTGAAAAAGACCCTCTGATATTTGGCGAACCCCAGGAATGGCTGGCCTTGCTGATAGAGGCACAGAAACTTTTGGCGCAAGGCGAAACCGATAAGGCTGCATCGCTGCGCGCGCGCGCCTTTGATGCTGCCCCGACAACCAAGGGTATGGTCGACGGAGACCATTTTGATTGGATTGCAGACGCGGACATGCGATTGGGGCCAGTCCTCGAAGTTATTGTTAACGGACGGTATTTCTGGCTACCTTTTGCGCAGATAAGACAAATAGACATCGAAGCACCGACTGATCTTCGTGATGCAGTCTGGACAGCAGCCGTTGTGACATTGGCAAATGGCGGCGAAGTAGCCGCATTGATTCCAACGCGCTATCCAGGGACACATCAGCGCGGCGACGATGCGTTGAAACTGGGTCGAGCCACGAAGTGGGAAGATGCCGGGGCAGATACGTTTGTCGGACTTGGCCAGAGACAGCTAACGACAAATAATTCCGACATCGCGCTTTTGGATATGCGCGCGCTCACGCTGGAGGCTGATGGCGAAGAAACGGTCGCCGATGGCTGACAAGACCCTTGCCGAGCGACTTCAACCATCGCTGTTGGATCGGCTGACCGACGATGAGCCGGGAAACCTGAAGGAAAGCCGTGACGCACGTGTGATTGACATCATTCGGCTCCGTGAAATTATCCAGCGCGATCTGTCTGTATTGCTGAACACTAGCGATCATTCGGATCTGATAGATCCGAAAACCTATCCCAACGTGTCAAAATCCGTGCTGAACTTTGGTGTCCGCGAAGCCACCGGTCGATATTCGACGCTGGAGCAAGCCCGTGAGATAAAAAAGCACATCCAGTCGGCGATAGAGGTCTTTGAACCCAGGATTGCCAAGGGCACAGTTTCAGTGGAGTTGCGATCCGAAGCCCGGGCAGGAGAAATGTTCGTCGAATTCGACATCCGGGCAGTGATGTGGGCCCAACCAATGCCCTTGGAATTGTATCTGCGCAGCAAGGTCGACGTGACCACAGGTGAGGTCGCCATCGAGCGGAGCTAGGAAATGGACACACGGCTTCTCAAACACTACGAGAACGAGTTGGCTTTCCTGCGCGAGATGGGCGCGGAATTTGCCGAGGCCTATCCAAAGATTGCAGCCAGACTGGGCATGGAAGGATTGGAGGTTCTCGATCCTTATGTCGAGCGGCTTTTGGAGGGCAGTGCGTTTCTTGCCGCTCGGGTTCAGTTGGCGCTGGACCTGCAGTTCCCGGTTTTCACCAGTAATCTTCTGGAAATTGTATATCCCCACTATTTGGCCCCGACTCCATCCATGATGGTGGCAGAGTTCGTACCAGATGTGGACAACGCGGCGCTGATGGAAGGTTTCACTTTGCCGCGCGGTTCGTCTATCCGCAGCCGATTGATGGAGGGCGAGCAGACGCCCTGCGAGTTTCGAACCGCATCCAAGTTGACCTTGTGGCCAATTGAAATCACAGAAGCGGAATATATAGACGGTCGTGGCGAACTCGTTGCAGCCGGTGTTACGCAAAACGCAAACGCCCGTGCAGCGATCCGATTAAGGTTCAAGCGGACGGATAACAAACCGATTTCCGAGTTGACGATGGATTCCCTGGTGCTGCACCTGAACAAGCAAAGCGGTCAGGCTTGGCGCCTTCATGAACTGTTGTGCACTCAGTGCGAGGGATTGACAGGCAGATCCACCAACCGCCGCGCCGACTGGACGTTGCGGTTGTCGGGCGGAGAGGTGGAACCCCGCGGATTTGAGCGGGACGAAGCGTTGCTCCCCACTCCTCGCCGCTCTTTCGACGGCTATCGTTTGTTGCAGGAGTATTTTGCAATGCCTGAACGGTTTTTGTTTGTCGAACTCAAAGGACTGCAGCCCGCGCTGAAACAGTCGGAAAGCAGTGATGTCGACGTTTATGTCCTTCTTGGGGAAGGAATGAGTGACGTCGCGCCGGCCGTCAAACCCTCGGCGTTTACGTTGAATGCAGTACCCGCAATAAACTTGTTCCGCCGACGTTGCGACCGAATCCAAGTGACATCGAAGGACACCGAATTCCATGTTGTTCCTAGTCGAACTGCCGGTTTGGACTATGAAGTCATATCGATCGAAGCTGTACGAGGCATTCGCAGTGACGACCAGGGCGACCTTGATTTTTGGCCTTTCTATTCCGCTACTGATCTGACGGCGGCCGGTGACAGCCATAGCGCTTATTACACCATTACGCGCAGGATGCGCCAGAGGAACGAAAAAGAACGATTGCGTGGAGTAAGGACGACATATCTAGGGTCCGAAGTTTATCTGAGCCTCGTGGATCGCATGCAGGCGCCTTATTCCCCGGATCTCAATCAGTTGGCTATCGAAGCCATCTGTTCGAACCGGGATTTGCCTATGCTGCTGAGCAACGGTGACGGAGGCGTCTTTCAACTTCCTGAAGGAGGACCCATCAAGGCCATTCGAACACCGGTCACACCGACACGACCACATGCGACTTTGGCTCAGGGGGATGCCGCCTGGAAACTGATCAGTCACCTGAGCCTGAACTATCTGTCAATTGCTGGAGAGGGCGAAAGCGGCGTAGGCGCATTGCGTGAGTTGCTTGGAATTTATGCACCGCTTGGTGACCGCGTTATCGAAAAGCAACTGGAGGGCATCCTTTCCGTGGCCAGCCGACCGATTGTGCGCAGAATGAGCGACGAGGTTTTGTCGACGGCGGTTCGTGGGTTGGAGATCACCATCACGTTCGATGACGACTTCTTTGAAGGCACAAGCGTCTATGTTCTTGGCGCTGTGCTCGAGAGGTTTTTCCGAAAATACACAACGATAAACAGCTTCACCGAAACGGTGCTAAAGACGGAACGACGGGGAGAGATTGCCAGATGGAGACCGGCGACCGGCCTAGGCCGGATCATCTGAGCCGACTGGCTGCTGACCCTGAAAAACATCACGTTTTTCAGGCATTGCGGATCATAGAAGCTCACTACATGGAGGCGCCGCGCCTTGGTGAATCCCGCCGCCCAAGCGAGGACAAAGTACGTTTAAGGCAGGATGCAAGCCTGGCTTTTGCCCCAACCACTGTGACCCGCTTTACTCCAGGAAAGGACGGAACGCCTGCCCAGTTGGGCAACCTTTGGTTCGGGTTCTTTGGGCCCCATGGTCCTCTGCCTCTGCATCTGACCGAATTTGCTCGGGATCGGCTGCGAAATCATCGTGATCCGACTCTGACTGCATTTGCGGATATGCTGACACATCGGCTTATGAGTCTGGTGTACCGAGCCTGGACCAGTGGGCAGCCAGCCCCTAATTTTGACCGGGCCAAAGACCCGTTCGAGCAACGAGTTGCGGCACTTGCCGGCTTCAAGGGTGCCAGGATGCAAGATCGGGATGCAATGCCTGACCATGCGCGGCGGTACTTTGCGGGGCACCTTGCGTCAGGTACGAAAACGGTAGAGGGTCTGGTTTCCATCCTGTCGGCCTTCTTTCATGTTCCCGTTTCCGTGCAGCAATTCGTTGGGTCGTGGCTTGAGTTGGAGCCGGATGACACGTGGCGCTTGGGTGCGGCTGCCGGGTTGGGGCAATCGACCAGTATCGGAAACCGCGTCTGGTCGAGAGCGTCCAAGTTTCGCATTAAATTGGGCCCTTTGTCCTACGAAGACTATCAGCGCTTGCTGCCTGGCGGGATCTCGCAAAAACGTCTTCAGGCCATTGTAAGGACCTATGTCGGAGACACGCTGGATTGGGATGTCAATCTGGTGTTGGCAGGGGATGAAATTCCACGTGCGTCACTACGCGGTTCGACCCGGCTTGGGCACACCAGCTGGTTGCGCACGCGCGACGAGACAGAAGAAGCAAAACCGGATGCCGAGGATCTGGTCCTCTATCCGAATTTCAAAGATGCATAATCATGCAGAACGGCATGGAGGGAACTCGAAATGACAGAAATTAGCCGAGTAGCGCTTTTCGGGAAGCTGAACAAGCTGGGGTATCAGGCGATCGAGGGGGCTACCGTATTCTGCAAGATGCGGGGCAATCCTTATGTCGAAGTTCAGCATTGGTTGCATCAGATTTTGAATACTCAGGATAGTGATATCCATCGGATCATTCAGCACTACAATCTTGATCCGGGTAAAATTGCCTCTGAATTGACCAGGTCACTGGATACGTTGCCGCGTGGGGCATCATCGATTTCGGATCTCTCGGACCACTTGATGGACGCGATGGAACGCGGCTGGGTATGGGGATCACTACTCTATTCCGACAGCAAGGTTCGTACGGGCTATCTGTTTTTGGGGATGCTTAAGACGCCCGCTCTGCGCAATATTCTGAAGTCGATGTCGCCGGAAATGGGTAAGATTGGTCCAGACGATTTGGCTGACAACTTCAAGTCGGCGACGGATGGCTCCCCCGAGGTGGGATTGGGCGCGCAGGACGGCAGTCACGTCGGTGGCGGGGCGGAGCCCGGCGAGGCCAGTGGCGCGATGACACCCGGTGCGTTGGGTAAGGGCGAGGCGCTGGAACAGTTTTGCACCGACCTTACCGAGCAGGCCCGCAATGGAGAGATCGATCCGATCGTCGGCCGCGACGAGGAAATCCGACAGATTGTCGATGTGCTAATGCGGCGGCGTCAGAACAACCCGATCCTGACCGGTGAGGCCGGTGTGGGCAAAACCGCTGTGGTCGAGGGTTTTGCGCTGAGGATCGCGCGCGGCGATGTCCCGCCCGCACTCAAGGATGTGCGGTTGCTTGTTCTTGATGTCGGCTTGTTGCAGGCCGGGGCCAGCATGAAAGGCGAATTCGAAAACCGTTTGCGGCAAGTGATCGATGAAGTACAGGCCAGCCCCACACCCATCGTAATGTTCGTGGATGAAACGCACACACTGGTAGGAGCGGGAGGGGCCGCGGGAACGGGTGACGCTGCGAACCTGCTGAAACCGGCGCTGGCGCGGGGCACTTTGCGCACAATCGGCGCGACCACCTGGGCCGAGTACAAGAAATATATCGAAAAAGACCCGGCGCTGACCCGTCGGTTTCAGGTTATTCATGTGGAAGAACCCGACATACCAAAGGCGGTGCTAATGATGCGAGGCATCACCTCGATGCTCGAAAAGCACCATCGCGTTCAGGTTCTGGACGAAGGGATAGAAGCGGCAGTGACCTTGTCCGCCCGCTACATCCCTGCGCGGCAATTGCCGGACAAGTCGGTGAGCTTGCTGGACACCGCCTGCGCACGGGTTGCCGTGTCTCAGCACGCTGTCCCGGCCGAGGTCGACGATAGCCAACGCCGGATCGAAGCGCTGACAACAGAATTGGAGATCATCGAACGGGACGAGACAGCCGGGTACGAGGTGGCTGACCGTCGTGCTGCTGTAAAGGTTGCCAAAGAAGCCGAACAGTCGCGCCTGGCAGAACTCACGAAACGCTGGGAGAGTGAAAAAAAGGTTGTCGAGGAAATCCTTGATCTGCGAGCCAAGTTGCGTGAGGGTGGTGCGCCCGTTGACGCTCCGATTGCTGAAGGGGAGGGCGTGGAAAGTCCCTTGAGCGAAGAAGACCGCACCAAGTTGCTGGCGGAACTGAAGGCGAAGAACAAGGAACTGGAAGAAGTACAAGGCGGCATTCCATTGATCCTGCCGATTGTGGATCATCAGGCTGTTGCAAGCGTCGTGGGTGATTGGACAGGTATTCCCGTCGGCCGGATGGTCAAGGACGAGATTGACACGATCCTGAACCTGGAAGAGCGGTTGGCGCAGCGGGTGATCGGCCAGGATCATGCGATGAAGATGATAGCCAAGCGTATCCAGACCAGTCGTGCCGGACTCGACAATCCCAACAAACCGATTGGTGTTTTTATGCTGGCCGGAACCAGTGGCGTTGGCAAAACCGAAACCGCGCTTGCGTTGGCCGAAGTTTTGTATGGTGGTGAACAGAACGTTATCACCATAAACATGAGCGAGTATCAGGAAGCGCATACCGTCAGTTCCCTGAAAGGCGCGCCTCCCGGTTATGTCGGTTATGGCGAAGGAGGAGTGCTCACCGAGGCCGTTCGGCGCAAACCCTATTCGGTTGTGCTGCTTGATGAGGTCGAAAAGGCGCATCCGGATGTGCATGAGATCTTTTTTCAGGTTTTCGACAAGGGTGTGATGGAGGATGGCGAAGGCCGCCTGATCGATTTCAAGAACACACTCATTCTCCTGACATCGAACGTCGGAACCGAAATGATCATGGATATGTGCGCCGATCCCGATCTGATGCCCGACCCGGAAGGCATGGCAAAGGCGCTGCGCGATCCAATGTTGAAAGTGTTCCCACCGGCGCTTCTGGGTCGTCTGGTGACGATCCCATACTATCCGCTGAGTCCGGACATGTTGGGCGAGATAACCAAGTTGCAACTGGGTCGGATCAAGAAACGGGTGCAGGAGGCACATGGTGTGCCCTTTGAATACACCGCTGCGGTCGTCGAAGAGATCGTCAACCGATGTCAGGAACTCGACAGCGGCGGACGAATGATTGATGCGATCGTGACCAACACCATGCTGCCCGACATTTCCATCGAATTCTTGCGACGGATGATGGAAGGAAAGGAAGTCGCCAGTGTTGTGATCGATCTCACTGACGGCGAGTTCACCTATCGGTTTGACTAAGTTGGAATGGCGCGCTCCGACGGAAAACGCGGGCGCAAGATTCCATTCGGATAAGATGGCTACAGGGAGATGAAATGAATGTCCAAATCAACTGTCACGACTGCGAAACTGCCGATAGTTGATCTGGTTCGGAACAAACCGAAGCTGAATCATATCGAAATCCCGGTGTACCGCGCCGATGTCGTGATTGAAATTACCCGAACCAACAAGATCAAAAAGCCTTCCGAAGTGCCCAGCACGTCGATGAACCGGTACAAGGACGTCGCCGAAGAGGTGATGCTGGAATACGAAAAGGTTATCAAGGAGGAAGCAGTCCGGCTGGACAAGAAAATCGACGGGTTGATGCAACAACCGTCGAAAACGAACCTTAAGCTAGCCGAAGAAATGATCCGCGAGACCAACTTAAGCATCAGGAATGCTTTGGCGGGCGCGGAACCCGCGGCGCAAAAGGCCGTCGCAGCGGAGGTCAAGAAGGACAAACATCTCAAGGGGCTGCTCAAGGAAACCCGGATCAAGACCACGGTGAAAACCACCTTGGGCGTGATCAAAATTTCGGGAGCGGTTGCCAAGCTGGTGGCGACGGCTGGGGCGGATGTGACTTCGTACAAGACCCTAATTGTCGAAGTGGCCAAACTGGGAGTGGAAATAAATCAGCAGCTCAAGAACGAGGCAAAACTTCGTAGAGATCTGCAACAGGGGCTGGCGACATTTCTCAAGCTGCGGGAATCTTCGGTTCAGCAGGCGCTGGAACGACAGGGCCTGCACGACGTCATGGCCAAGGACTTTTCGAATCCAATGAACGCTATCAAGGAAACCTTGTCGGGCGCACAAAAGGCAGGCGAGGAAATCACCAAGGGCAGGGACATTCAATCCATCGGAAGAAGAATTTTGGACTTTGCGGTAAAGAAGGTCAAAAGCCTGATCAGCGATGTTGAAAAGGCACGGGTCGCATATCGCAATCACACGGCCAAGACACTGGAGAAGTCAGAAAAGCTTGGTTCTGCTGCCGACAAGCTGATGAAAAAGATGAAAGAGCAGAAGACGCTCAAGGAAGGCGTTAAGATCGGTGCCAAATGCATGGAATTGAAGCGACAGGGTACTGCGATGAACAAGAAGCTGGCCGAGCGACAGGCGTTCCTTGACGAAATTCAGCAGATGATGATGGGCAATGGCCTGGAAATCGATGATCGTACTACGATTCAGAAAATCAAGGATCTGGAAAAACTGACGATCATGGAAGAAGGAAAAGGCATCTTTGACGCGATCAGGGATGTAGAAGATCTCGTCGACAATGTTGCTTCGGCAGTAGCCTGATGCGCTGGTGACCGGTAGCGCCTGAAACTTTGTCGCGATCACCGGAAGGAGACAGACATATGGAAAATCAGCTCCAATCCGAACTGACTCTTCGGGACCGCGCGCGCGAATTCATCGAGCGGCCGTCGGTCACCAACGCCATTCTGGCCGTGATTATTTTCAATGCGGTTACTTTGGGATTGAGTACGTCGCATGCAGTGATGAGCCAAATCGGTGACCTGCTGAAGGTCATCGACAGGATTGTCCTGACTATTTTTGTGATTGAGCTTCTGATTAAGTTCTATGCCTACGGCTTCCGGTTCTTCAACAACGCCTGGAACGTGTTTGATCTGGTCGTAGTCAGTCTGGGCCTGCTGCCCGATAGATCCGGCCTCTCCGCGCTGCGGGGGCTTCGGGTGATCCGGTCCCTTCGTTTGCTATCAGTAATTCCACAAATGCGCGCCGTGGTGCAGGCATTGCTGGATGCTTTGCCCGGTATGGGCGCTGTCATCGTCATGATTTCCATCGTTTTCTATGTCTTCGGGGTAATGGCAACGTTGATGTATGGTGGAGTTTTCGAAGAATGGTTCGGGACACTGGGCCGGTCTCTTTACTCGCTTTTCCAAATCATGACCCTGGAAAGCTGGTCCATGGGCATTGTCCGCCCGGTCATGGAGGAGTTCCCGTTTGCCTGGGCCTTTTTCGTCCCGTTCATCGTCATTACGGCTTTTTCCGTCTTAAATCTGTTCATCGGTCTTCTGGTAAACACAATGCAGTCTGCGGTGGAGGCGGAAGCCGAGGCCGAGTTTGAACAGATACGCGAACTCGTGCGCAGCGAAACAGACCTTGTGGATGAGCACGTCCTGGCAATGCACGAAGAGCTTCGTGCATTAAGGCGAGAAGTCGCAGAACTTAAAGGTCGCTCGGATGGCTGACAGTTCTCAGAAGTTCATTGCCCGTAATAGGGCGCCCAGGGTTCAGATCGAATATGACGTCGAACTGTATGGGTCCTCCAAGAAGGTCCAATTGCCGTTCGTCATGGGGGTTATGAGCGACCTGAGCGGGAAATCACGGATCGAGCCGCCATCGGTATCAGATCGGAATTTCCTGGAGATTGATGTCGACAATTTCGATGAACGGATGAAAGCGATGGCCCCCCGCGTCGCGTTTATGGTTCCCAATAGCGTGACCGGAGAAGGTGATCTTTCGGTTGACCTGACTTTCGAGAAGATGGCTGATTTCTCGCCAGCGGAAATTGCGGCCAGAATTGAACCTTTAAAAGGGTTGCTTGAGGCTCGAACGCAACTCTCGAACCTGATGGCCTATATGGATGGCAAGACCGGGGCCGAAACCCTGATCGAGAAAATCCTTGCCAACCCGACATTGCTGGCCTCACTGGCATCCAGTGATACGTCTTCCGCTCTGCAAGAATCCGCATTGGAGTCCTTGCGCTCGTCCGAGCCCTCGGAAGCGCCCGAGGAAGATCAACAAACGCAGGCCCTTGAGGGGCTCAAAACAATCGATAGGCCGGATGTCCCCGAAGACACTTCTGTTGCCGACGCTCTTTCGTCCTTGCCAAACACGGAGGAGAAACCTGAGGAAGACAGCTCTTCCGATGTACTTGCCAATCTGGCCGACGCTGCACCCGAAAAAGAGGAGGTGGACACATCGGCCACTGATGCCTTGTCATCTTTGGCCGCGGTTGGAGAGAAGGTAGAGGAAGACGATACCGTCGAGGTATTGGGAAACCTCGCGGCATCTGCCCCGATCGAAGGAAAACAAGATACATCCTTAGCCGATGTGCTGTCCTCGCTGCCCGAAAATAATGAACCTGAAGCCCAAAATGAATCTGCCGCGGTTCTGGCAGGATTGGCGACCGAACCTTCTGACGTCGAAGACAATGATACTTCCGTCGCTGAAACCCTTGCCTCCCTGTCGAATGCGGATGAGTTTTCCGAAGCCGATGATACTGCCGATGTACTTACCGGCTTGGCCGGTATGAGACCCGCGGTAGAAGAACACGATACCACGGTCGCCGATGTTCTATCGTCAATTCCCGAAATAGAAGACATTCCCGACGATGCTGGATTTGATTCCGTTTTGTCCGGTCTGGCGACGGAACCGTCCGAAACTGATCCCGAAGACTCGACTGTAGAAAATGCCCTGTACTCCTTGCCTGAGGTTGTCAGTTCTGGCGATGGCAATGATGCAGGTGACATTCTGAGCGGGTTGGCGATAGGCGAAGCGGAAATGGATGTCGAGGATACGTCGGCGGCCAAAGCCCTGTCTTCCTTGCCGGCGCTTGAAGAGGCGCCCGATACAGAAACGTTTGATGATATTCTCGATGACTTGGCGAGCGACACACCAGAGTTGGCAGACGAGAACACGGCTGTAGCGGATGTCCTGTCGTCGGTGCCTGAATTTGATTCTCGAATAGATGACAATGATCTTACTGACATACTGGGGGATCTGTCCAAGTCTACACCAGAGGATGAAATCGGGGATACGTCAGCCGCGGAAGCCTTGGCGGCCCTTTCCACAGCCGGAGACAAGCAAGAAGAAGACAGCTACGAGGGCATTCTTGAAGACCTCTTGAGCGATGATCCCGAACAGGAAGACCCAGAAACATCCGTTGCAGATGTCTTGTCTTCAATATCTGAAATTGAAGAGATCCCAAATGATGGAAGCGACGATATTTTCACGTCACTATCGGAGCTGGAACCAAACTCAGTAGACGAAGAAAAATCTGACGACACGCTGTCTTCCTTATCCAAGTCCAAACACGATCCTGATCCTACTGATGACCTGGAAGGTCTTCTGGCAGATCTGGTTGAATCACCGTCGACGCAAGAATTGATGGAAAACCCAAATTTGGAAGATGTTTTGGATGAGCTTGAAACTCCGGTTGAAGAGACTGCGGAAGAGGCATTTGGCGATAGGTCAGACGACTTGAACCTCATACCCGAACAATCGGATATGAAAGACGCTTCCGATCGCGAGGACTTGTTGTATGATCCGTTCGATGCCGATCAATCCATTGAAACAGATGCATTGGTGGATGATCTGTTGCGTGATCTGGCGATCGATGAAAACGAAAATACGGCCAGGGAAGCGCAGTCTGAACTTGACGATCTGCTCAATGACCCAGGCGATAACGAACCGAACCACGAAACAGGCCTAGCTGATCCCGAAGACCACGAAAACACTTTGGTAGAATTTGATCAACATGATGGTTCGGAAGTCGACTCTGATCTGGATAGTCTTCTGGACGATTTGACCGATCTGGGCGAAGTGGTCGAAGCAGCAGACACACCACCAGACCCTGCCGATGAAGATGCTTTGCTGAACGAACTGGAGGTCCGTGAAGTTGGCGAGGGCGACGATCTGGACTCGAGCGACCTGTTGTCTGATCTAGATATCCCGGATGAAGAAGACACTCTGGGCGAATTCGATGATCCGGGTGAGTTGCCACCGGTATTCGACGAAGAATACGATGCGCTATCAGGTTCCGCAGACGACGATCTTGATGCTTTGTTATCGGCTTTGGAAAACGACGAACCTGTGGATATTGATGACGTGCTTGCCGAGATCGACGAGGGTGATGTTGGGGTTTCGGATCTGGATGACCTGCTTGGCGAGATGGATGTCGAGGCATCGGATGCTCAGCCAGATACCGCCAACCAAGCCGTGCTAATGAGTTCTGATCCAGAGTTCACTTTTGGTGTGTTGAATGCAGAACGTCCGGACACGGGGAAACTGAACCGTAGGCGCTTTCGCATCGCGCTTTTTGGTGATTTTTCGGGCCGCTCGGCACGCGGTACTTTAGAAACCGGGGATACCCTTGCCAATCGCAAACCGATCCTGCTGGATCCGGATACGGTCGAGGATGTGATAGCAGGATTTGCCACCAGCCTCGTATTGCCGATCGGCAAGGATGGGGCCGGGATTGAAGTTCGGCTGAACGAACTTGACGACCTGCACCCCGATGAATTGTTTGAAAAGGTTGAGTTGTTCGAGGGTTTGGCGAACCTGAAACGACAGTTGTCATCCGGAGCGACGGCAGAACACGCTTCGCGTCAGTTGATCACTTGGGGTGAGCAGTTCGGTCAGGAGGTTGTGCCGCCCCGAAAAAGTTCGAGCGGCAACACGGTCCGTGCAGACCGGAAGCTGAGCGATTTTCAAGAACTGATTGGCGACATATCTGGCCAATTGGCCCAGGCTTCGCCGTTGGATGAACTGTTGGCCCGGATCGTCGGCCCACATATTAGAAAGTTGCCTGACCCAGATGCGGCCGCAATGCAGAAAGCGGTGAATGAAGCTCTGAGTGCGGCTATGCGCTTGGTGCTGCACCATCCTGAATTCCAGTCCCTCGAAGCACAGTGGCGGTCGTTGGACCTGATTGCCCGCAGCGTTGAAACCGATGATACGCTCGAAGTCATGCTGTACGACGTTTCTGCCGATGAAATCGCGGCAGACCTCGCCGCCGAAGATGATCTGTCAAAAACCGGTTTTGTGCGTCTTCTGACCGAGGACCCATTGGACGAAGAAAATGGCCGTGGCGGATTTTCGGCCCTGATTGGCCTATACACTTTCGAAGAAACTCCGCCTCACGCAGAAATCCTGGCCCGCATAGCGCGCGTGGCAGCCCATGTGGATGCCCCGTTCTTCGGTGCCATGACGCCGGGATATCTTGATGTGGATGCCAAGGATCGCCATCCACTGGTGGCGCAAGCCTGGGACACTTTGCGTGCAATGCCAGAGGCAGGTCATCTGGGTCTGGCATCGCCGCGCTTTTTGCTGCGGCGGCCATATGGTGCGAAGTCCGAACCTATCTACGAGTTCGATTTCGAAGAATTCACCATGTCCGAGGGGCTAAAAGGAATGCTATGGGCAAACCCGGTGGTGTTGATTTTGATCCTTCTGGCGCGTTCGTTCAAACAGAACGGTTCGTCTATGGGTCTGGGGCAGGTCATGAGTCTCGGCGGAATGCCATATCATTTCGTCAATGACCGGTACGGAGATCAGGTTGCACTTCCATGCACTGAACGCAATCTGACGTTGCCGAAACATGAACATACCATCGCGCGTGGCTACATGCCGATTGTGTCGATCAAGGGCCGTGACGAAATCCGACTTGGTTCATTTAACTCGGTGGCCGGGCGAGAAATCCTGGGGCCGTGGTCAGGTCTGCCACCTCCGGACCCGACGCCGCCAAAACCGGTGGCGCCCGCGCCGCGGGAGATAGCGCCTCAGGATCAGGATGACGTACCGCCAGATGATGATCCTCTAGGCGATCTCGATGACCTTCTGGCAGGGTTCTCGGACGATGCGGCAGATGATGGTGATAGTGATGATATTGACGCCGAACTGGCGGCACTTTTGGAAGACCTGTAGAACCGTGATGACCCGGAGACCCTTGCCGGCTTTCCGGGAAAGGAGATGAGATGGCCAATACCCGCGATGAAAAACTGCTGTGGGTCACCGGGGATTTCGCCCAGGAGGATTGCGAAATTCGCCGTGCCGTTGTCACGGATGGCATGAGCCAGCTGACCGAAACCCGAATAGAGGTTGTCTGGGCCAAATTCGACGTCAAACTCGAAGAGTTTCTCGGCAAGTTTATGACTATTCACCTCGAGACCAGTGAAGGTAATGAAAGATTGTTCAGCGGCATGGTCGTTGGTGCCAAGGTCGTAGACATCTCAAGCGGAGGCGTTTTGATCGATCTGGAGCTCAGGCCGAAGCTTTGGCTTCTTACGCGCCGCAGGAACTCCAAGATCTTCCAGAACTTGTCCGCCCCTACCATCATTGACGAAATTCTCAATGATCACGGAATATCGCGCACCCGCAATTCGACGTCGGAAACCTATGGCGAGCGGGAGTACTGTGTTCAATACCGGGAAACGGATTACGATTTCATCTGCCGTTTGATGGAAGAGGAGGGGATCTATTATTTCTTCGACCATGCTAATTCCGATGGAGTCGGCGAGACGCTGGTTTTTGCCGATGGTTCGGGTGCGCATTCCGCCCTTCCAGAAACGCCAAGCCCGGAATTCTTCGACCGCGATGCAAGTTCCGCGCGTCGGGGCGATCATATATTCGAGATGACCAGTAATCAGCGCATCACGAGTGGGGCTGTAACGTTGAGGGATTTCGATATGGAAACGCCCACCGCAGACCTGACAGTTGCGAGCAACATTGCCAAAGGCGTACACAGCTTCAAAACCAAGGAGAACTACGACTATCCCGGTCATTATCGGCGCGACACAAGCCTGGGCACATCGCGCGCGCGCATTCGCATGGAGGCCGAAGCCGTAAGATTTGCTAAATGGAAGGGGGCTTCCACCGTGCGGACTATGGCGGTGGGTGGAACATTTCAAATTGAAAATACCGATAACCTCAAGATCAAGGATACAGCCACCGACTATCTTGTCATCAGCGCCGCGCATTACATGCAGGCACCTGGAAACTACACTGCCGACGCCGAGCGCAAGGATATTGAAAAAGACGCCTTCCCTTTCCCAAAGGACGCCAAGGAATTGTATTCCAACGATTTTCATGCGATTCCGAAAACCGAACCCTTTCGAACCCCGCTGGTGACGCCTTGGCCCCAGATCAGCGGGCTGCATACTGCGATCGTGACCGGACCTTCGGGGGAGGAAATCTACACCGACGAACATGGACGGATCAAAGTTCAGTTTCATTGGGACCGCGATGGGAAAAAAAACGAGAACACCACCTGTTGGGTTCGTGTGGTAACTCCGTGGTCGGGAAAGAACTGGGGAATGGTGCATGTGCCGCGTATCGGGCAGGAAGTCGTGATCCAGTTCGAAGAGGGCGACCCGGACCGGCCAATCTGTACAGGAATGCTTTACAATGCCGAAACGCCGACGCCCTACGACTACCCGGCAAACGCGACACAATCGGGTATCAAGACCAACTCGTCAAAGGGCGGAGACGGTTTCAACGAGTTGATGTTTGAAGACAAGAAAGACGCCGAACTGGTCCGTTTTCAGTCAGAAAAAGACTATGAACAGATCATCAAGAACAACGCCACGATCACCATTGGCATGGAAAAACAAGACGCGGGCGATCTTACCCAGACAGTTTTCAATCACGTCACAGAGACTATCAAAGAAGGCAACCATACCTTTACGATAGAAAAGGGTGACCAGACCTTTGACATCAGTACCGGTAGCCAGACCGTTACGATCAAGACCGACCAGACAGAGACAATCGAAGGACAGTCGACTCGCACAGTCACCGGCGATCATTCCGAGACTATCAAACAAGGCGACAAGAGCACCGCGGTGAGTTTGGGGAATATCACGGTCGATGCCAGTGCCGGCAAGATCACGATGACTGCCGCGCAGTCGATCGAGTTGAAAGTTGGCTCATCGTCGGTGAAACTCGACCAAACCGGTGTTACGGTGAAAGGCATGATGATCACCGTGGAAGGCACGGCAAAAACTGACGTGAAAAGCCCGATGACCACCGTCGACGGCAGCGGGATGCTGACCCTCAAAGGTGGTCTCACGATGATCAACTGAGGACTTTGATCATGACCGCAAAATGGCAAAACATGACAAAGGTGCCACAGCAACCGGCTGCGCGAGCTTTGGCTGGCGCAAATGCAAAGCTGGCCACCAAACTTTCGGCGCCGGCTAGTTCGATGCCGGATGTTGTCTTGGCTGAGTTGGAAGAAAAAAACGCCCCGGTCGATATTCTGAGGCTGATGTCCGTTATTTTGCCACCGCGCGAACGAATTTGGTGGGCCTGTCTGGCGGCACGCGACGTTATCGGCCCGGCGCCCGACCACAATACGCCGTCACTTGCCGCAGCGGAAGAGTGGGTGTTTCGCCCTTCCCCCGAAAACCGCGCAAAAGCTGCGCTTGCGGTGGATACCGCCGAATTGGACGATGAAACGGTCAAATGCGCGCAAGCTGTGGTTTATGCCGATGGAACCTTGGGGCCAGGCGAGTTGGCGGAACATGCGGCCCCTCCGGGTGCGGGTGAGGTTCTGACCTTTGCGATGAACCTCGTGGCGCTGGAACACCACAAAGACGATTTTGAGTCGTATCTGCAGTTGCTTATCGACCGCGCAGTCAATATCGCCAAGGGCGGAAACGGTAAAATAGGGGCAAAGGAGGGCTGATCATGGGTTTCCCGCAAGCCAGAGTGACAGATCTGCATCCTTGTGTGCTTCTGGCACCGCCACCGGCACCGCCGTCACCGGTTCCTGCACCGATGCCGATCCTCCCACCCTGCATGACAACGGTTTTGGTGGGGAAATTGCCGGCAGCACGGCTGACCGATCTGGCAACACCGGCTGCGCCCCATCCGATCATCAAAGGTTCGGCCACTGTGCTTATCGGAAAACTGCCTGCAGCACGCGTCATGGATAATGTCGCGTGTGGCGGCATGATCGTAAAAGGTGAATTTACAGTTTTGGTAGGAGGTTGATCTCAAAGCATGTTTGTCACGCTTAAGTTTCAGTCGACCGGAACCGTACCCGGTGATGGTCGCCCGGTCGCGATGCGAGGCGGGTCTTTGACCGTTGGGCGTGCCGAAACAAACGATCTGGTTTTGCCGGACCCGGACAGGATGCTTTCCAAGAACCATTTCGTGGTCGAAGATCACAACGGTAACGTTGTAGTTGTCGATCTGAGTACGAACGGAACTTTCTTGAACTACTCCAAGCTTCCGCTGGGGCGTACGCCGACGCCGTTGAACAATGGCGATGTGCTGATCGCCGGGAACTATGAAATGGTAGTCGAGATAGGTGCCGAAAAGGGATCGCTCGAAGATGCCATTCCTGCACCGATGGATCAGGGCAATGTGAGCCACGGACAGGCGCAAAATGCGCCCGATCCTTTGGCTCTACTCGATGATGCGGGACCCGAGGGTGATTTTCTGGATGATCTCTTGGGCTCGGGGGATGCGCCAAAAGGCCATTCGCAGCTTGAACGCAATGATCCGATGGATGAACTGCTACCACCGTTGGACGATGATGACCCGTTCTTTGGCAAGCCAGAAGATCCGCATGCCGGTCAAGGCGCAAGCGATGCGGCGCACAACCCATCGGCGCAGGATGCGTTTTCCTCTCCGACGGCCAGTGCAAATTTCATCCCGGAGGACTGGGAAGAAGATTTACTGTCGCCTTCGGGTTCGGCGCAGGCACCGTCAAGTGATCCATTCAAGGAACCCCCATCACCTGAAAGGACTTCGGGGCCAACGCCACGACCGACCCCGGCTGTGGAATCTTCGCAAGGAACGGTTGCGCCACCTCCGCCGCAGGGATCTGAACAGCCAGGCGATCATTCCTCGGCACGCGCCTTTTTGGAAGCGTTGGAGATCGAGGACTTACGGATCGATGATGCCGATCTTCCTGCCACAATGGGGCGGATGGGGCGTGTTCTGCGGGCGATGATCACCGGTCTGCGGGAAATTCTGATGACCCGCACTTCGATCAAAAGCGAATTCCGCATTGATCAGACCATGATAAGCGCAGGCGGTAACAATCCGTTGAAATTCTCGATCAGCCCCGAGCAGGCCATCGAAGCGATGATCAAGCCGCGCGCGCGTGGTTATCTGGGCTCGGAAGAGGCGACTGAACAAGCTTTGAACGATATCAAGGCGCACGAAGTCGCGATGGTCACGGGGATGGAGGCCGCCCTCAAGGGTGTCCTGGCCAAACTCAGCCCCGATGAAGTTGCGGGCAAGATCGAAAGCTCTGGTGCGCTTGGCAGTCTCTTTAAGGGAAAGAAAGCGCGCTATTGGGAAGCCTACGAGAACATATTTGAAGAAATTTCGGATCAGGCCGAAAACGAGTTCCACGACCTGTTCAGCCGCGAGTTTGCGCGCGCCTACAAGGAGCAGTTGGAAAAACTGAAGTAACGTCGCAATGTGAAATTGGCGGCGATGAGAATTGAGGGAGGACTGGGTTTGTCCTGGGACAGTAAGGTACTTTGGACCGAGGGGTTGTTTTTGCAACCTCACCATTTCCAGCAGGCGGACCGGTACACCGAGGCGCTGGTCGCGGGGTTGGCCCGACGGATCACGCCTTATGCCTGGGGCGTCAGTTCTCTGGAACTTGATGACGAGGTCCTGAAAGTTGGTCAGATTGCGCTGAAGTCCTGCTCAGGCCTGACGCAGGACGGGACAGTTTTCCGGATGCCGCAATCCGATACCCACCCGCCCGCGCTGGAAGTTCCCGAAACAATAAAGGACTGCGTGGTTTACCTGACCGTTCCGCAACGCCGTCAAGGTGCATCCGAGGTTGACCTGTCAGGTGCGGAACAATCGGCAAGCCGCCTGCGTCCGACCGAGCATGAAATCACCGATGTGATGAGCCAGCAAAAAAAGCCAGTGACGATCGGTGTGGGAACGCTTCGTTTACAGTTCGCGCTGGAAGTCGATGATCTGGCGGATCGTCTGGCCATTCCGATTGCCCGCATTATCGAGGTGCGCCCGGATCGTGAGATCATTCTTGATAGGGGTTTCATACCAAGCTGTCTGGATGTGCGGGCTGCCCCGGCACTCAGCGGTTTTCTGAATGAATTGGAGGGCATGCTTGCCCACAGGATGCAAGCACTTGCCGGTCGCTTGTCCGAGGGCGGTCCCGCCAAGGGTGCGGCAGAGATCTCAGATTTTCTTTTGCTGATGACGATCAACCGAGCGCTACCGGTAGTTCGCCATTTTTCAAATATCGAAAACGTTCATCCTGAAACGGCCTTTCGCCTTTGTGCGTCGTTGGCGGGTGAATTGGCAACCTTCATGAGCTCTGAAAAGGAGGCACCGCAATTCAGTCCCTATCAGCACGACAAACTGACAGGTACGTTCGCGCCGGTGATCCGCATGTTGCGGCAATATCTCAGTTCCGTTCTTGAACAGACCGCGATTTCGATCCCATTGGAACCCCGGAAGTATGGTATAAGTGTTGGTGTCATCGCCGACCGGAAATTGATCGGCAATGCAGGTTTCGTTCTTGCCGTTAGCGCCGATATTCCTGCAGAAGATGTGCGCCGTCACTTTGCCGGTCAGGCCAAGACCGGTCCGGTCGAAGAAATCCGCCAGCTTGTGAACTCGGCCTTGCCCGGCATTACGCTCAGACCTTTGCCTGTCGCGCCTCGGCAAATCCCGTATCATTCCGGCGTCGTTTATTTCGAACTGGATGCTGCCAGCCCGTATTGGAGCAAGATGACCACATCAGGCGGCATCGCGGTGCATGTTTCAGGCCAGTATCCGGGGCTGACAATGGAGCTTTGGGCCATTCGCAACCACTGAGCCGATGAGCCGGGTTCGCGTTGTTTTAATTTGATAGAGTGTTCCGGCTAGGTCAGACTGGCCAGCAAGGCTCGAAAAGAACAGGTGTAACTTAATGTCAGATGACGATCCGTTCGCAGAACCGAACGACACCGACAAAACAGTGATCCGCCCGAACCCCGGCGGGCGTCGCCCGGTGCATAGCGCTTCGCAACAGCCTGCAGCCCCTCAGGCCAGCGATCCTTCTGGGTATGGAACACCACCGCTTGAACCGGCGTCTGCACCTACGGCGGGCGCGGGTGGCGTCGGCGCATATGGCGTTCCCCAGTCGCGGACTAAGCAGCAGCAATCCGCACCTACGGCGGAGCCTGTCGTCATGACCGGTATGAATCGCTTGAATGCTTGTGCTACACCTTTGTTTTCATTGATCAGTCGCATACGAAACCGGGCACAGCACATGGACCCGGACAAACTTCGACAAAGCGTGGTGTCCGAAGTCCGCACCTTTGAAAATGCGGCGCTTCAGGCCGGAATTGCGGCGCAGACGGTGAAGGTAGCGCGGTATGCTATCTGCGCGACACTGGATGATGTGGTCCTGAACACGCCTTGGGGTGAGCAATCCAGTTGGGCCACGCAATCGCTTGTTGGAACCTTCCACCGCGAAACGGTGGGCGGTGATCGCTTCTACGACCTGCTGGCGCGCCTCGAGAAAGAGCCCGGCTCCAATATCGAACTTCTGGAATTTGTCTATATGTGCCTGTCCCTCGGGTTCGAGGGGCGGCTTCGCGTAGAGCAGGGGGGAAGCGACAGACATCTGCAGATCCGGCAAGGTTTGGCTCGGCTTATCCGCGCCCAGCGAGGACCGCTCGAATACGATTTGTCGCCGCATTGGGAAGGTGCGGACAAACCATATCGCGCGCTCAGCGCATGGAAGCCCGTCTGGATTGCGGTGGGGGTCACCGCGGTCTTGCTGGTGTTAGAATTTGCCGGTCTTTCGTATGCCCTGTCTTCCAAGACTGAAAACCTGATAGGCCAACTTTCGGTGATAGATTCAGGACCGGTAGCCGAGTTGCAACGCCGAGCACCTCCCCCTCCACCGCCGCCACCTGAGCAAGCAAAAGTTGAAAAAGTGGCGCAGTTCCTTCAGCCCGAAATTGAAGAGGGCATCGTGAAGGTCTTCGAAGCAGGCAACACACTGGTTATCAGGATCACCGGGTCGGGAATGTTCGGGTCAGGGTCGGATCAGCTGCAGGATTCGTTTGTAGATCCCGTCAATCGGGTCGCTCAGGCGCTAAACGACGAACCGGGGCCGGTCATAGTGGCGGGACATTCAGACAATGTCCCAATCCGATCCTCACGGTTTCCCTCCAACATGCATTTGTCATTGGCAAGGGCCAAGTCCGTTATGCAGCAGATGGCTGACGCCTTGAACGACCCATCAAGACTTAGTGCCGAAGGCCGTGCAGACAATGAGCCGATTGCAGACAACTCGACCCGCGAAGGACGTGCGGCCAACCGCAGAATCGAAGTCTTGCTGGTCCAGGAGCAGAACTGATGCTTATCAACCGACTTATCCTGCCGCTGTTCCGTTCGATCTATACCATCCTGCTGCTTGTCGCGGTCGTGCTGGCAAGTTGCCTGATCTATTTTGGCCCTTTGATTGGTTGGGGCGAATGGCACCCGTTTGACAGCCTGAGCGGCCGCTTGATCTGGGGTGGCGCGATCTTCGGCTTCTTTTTTGTGATAATGTTGATCATTTTCTTCGTTCGACGCCGTCGCGAAAAAAAGATGACCGAGGAAATCGTCGAAACGGTGGATGAAACCGGCGACATGATCGGCTCCGAAATCGCAGAACTGCGCTCAAAGCTGAAGACGGCGATGTCCCAATTGCGCAAATCCAAGAACGGGCGCAGACATCTGAATGAATTGCCCTGGTATGTGATGATAGGGCCGCCGGGCGCAGGCAAAACCACTGCCATCGTGAATTCCGGCCTGAGTTTTCCTTTGGCCAGGGAAATGGGTAAATCTGCAATCGGAGGCGTGGGCGGAACCCGTAACTGTGACTGGTGGTTCACCGAAGACGCGGTCCTTATCGACACCGCCGGCCGCTATACGACCCAGGAAAGCGATGCCGAAGTCGACAACGCGGCTTGGGTCGGTTTTCTTGGATTGCTCAAGAAGTACCGGAAGCGACAGCCAATCAACGGCGCGATGATCGCTATCAGCCTGAGCGACCTGTCACTACAGGACGAGATGACGCAAAAAGAACATGCCAAGGCGGTTCGACGTCGACTAGAGGAATTGCGCGAGACGTTGGGTGTCCGTTTCCCGGTTTATGTCCTTTTCACCAAGGCTGATCTGATCGCGGGCTTCGCCGAATTCTTCGACAATTTGGGCAAGGAAGAGCGCGAGCAGGTCTGGGGTTTTACACTGCCTCTGGACAAGGTCAAAGGTGAACAATCCCCGGTTGCGGCGTTTGATGAGGAGTTTGCAGGTCTCTTGGGGCAACTAAATGCGCAGTCCTTGGAGAGGATGCAGACCGAGACCGATCCCCAGCGCCGCGCGCTTGTCGCCGGGTTCCCGGTTCAGGTTGCCTCTGTTCGCAAGGTTGCCCGCGATTTTCTGAGCGAAGTCTTCCAGGAAAGCCGATACCAGCATCGCCATATGCTGCGAGGGGTGTACTTCACATCAGGTACACAGGAAGGTACACCGATCGACCGCCTGATGCTCGGCATGGCTCGTACGTTTGGTATCGGACGGCAAGCCATCGGTTCAGGACAGGGGACGGGAAGATCCTATTTCCTGACCCGGTTGTTCGAAGCGGTGATCTTTCGCGAGGCGGGTCTGGTATCTGCCGACGACAAGGTTGAACGCCGTTACAGAATTGTCAAATGGGGTTCTATCGCGGCCACGATTTTGGCGGCAATCGGTGTTGGTGCCTTGCTGGTGCGTAGCTATCTGGGCAACGCCGACCTGATAGCAGAGGCTCGGGACAGTGTCGGCGCCTATCAGGCCGCCGCGGCAACACTTCCTCCCAGCCCGGTCGGGGATACCGATCTTGTGCCAGTAGTGCAGGCGCTCAACAACCTTCGCGACATGCCTGCGAATCCCGTGCTTGATGACCCCGACCCCGAACGCCGCCTGACATACGGTCTGTATCAGGGTGAGGTGATTGGCACGCAGGCTGCACAAACTTATCGCGCCGCGCTGAACCGGCGCTATTTGCCAAGGTTGCTGTTGCGGCTGGAAGAGCAGATCGCAGCCAACATCAACAACCCGGATGTCCTCTATGAAGCGCTCAAGGTCTATCTGATGCTTGGGCTGCAAGGCCCGATGAACAAGGACCTGGTTCGCGAGTGGATGAATATCGACTGGACCGTCTCCTATCCTGGGCCATCGCGCGACCAACTGCGAGCCGATTTGAACGACCATTTGGACGCATTGCTTGGTCAGCCCATGCAGGAAATTGCGTTGAACGGCCCAATGGTAGAGCAGATTCAGGGTATCCTGTCCGAGATGCCGCTGGCCCAGAGGGTTTATAATGGGATTATAGCCAGCCCGGCCTCAACCGCTTTGCCAGAATGGCGGCTTACCGAGGTTGGCGGCCCTGCCGTCACACGTGTTCTGGTCCGCAGTTCCGGAAAGCCGCTCAACTCCGGGATCGAAGGTATATTTACCTATCAAGGCTTCAACGGGGTATTCTTGGGAGAAGCTGTCGGCGTCGCAAAGCGTGTTCAACGGGAAAGCTGGGTATTGGGTCCGCGTGGCGAAGCAGAACAGACGGAACTCGCACTTGCAGCGCTCAGCCGTGATGTTCTTGACCTGTATTACAACGACTACATTGCACGGTATGACGCCATTTTGGGCGATATCGATATCATCCCAATGGAATCGCTCAGTCACGCCGTCGAGGTTACAAATGTCCTGTCCGGACCGACTTCGCCGATTGTGAATATCCTGATGGCGATTTCCGACGAAACACGGCTCACCGAAGACCGCTCTGCATTGGCTGACACCGAGGTCAGCAACAAACTCTCCACCGTGGCTGGAATTGAGCTGCAAGCCAATACCTCGGTGCAAACCCAGATCTTGCTTGAGGCACTGGCAAAAACGGCGACCGGTCAAGGTGCTCAACCCATAGCGCCGCCCGGCACCTATGTTCAGGACCGGTTTGACTGGTTGCATCAGTTGACGGCACGGCCCGAGGCACAACCCTCGCAACTTGATATGCTGATGGGCTCGTTGACAGACGTGTACCAGGACCTCAACAAAATGTCGTTCAGCGGCGTGTCAGGGGCGGAAAGCGGGCAGGCCATGCAGCGGTTCATGCAAGAAGCGGCGCGTGTTCCGGGACCAATGGAACGTTGGGCCACGCAGATTGTTAACGGCTCATCTGGCATCACGACGGACAGCACGCGTGCATCGATCAATGCTCGGTGGCAGGCTAATGTTTTGCCGTTTTGCGAGCAGGTTCTGGAAAACCGCTACCCGTTCGACCGTCGGGCGCGTGCGGACGTTGCGATTGGCGATTTTGCCAAGTTGTTTGGGCCTGGTGGGATGATCGACGCCTTCATGAACGACAACCTGATCAAGCACGTTGATATGCGCACGCGGCCTTGGACATGGAAAACTGGCGTGAACCAGACCGATCTCGGGATAAGTCAGGCGGTGTTGCAACAACTGCAATACGCAGCGGAAATCCGCGATGCGTTCTTTGCAAACGGTCCGCAACCGGCAATTAACTTCCAGATCATGCCCGAAGCGCTCGATCCCAAGGCAAAAGGTGTGAGTTTGGAAATTGACGGCCAAACCCTGGAGTTCCGTCATCGCGGCGGGCTGCCATCACCGTTAGCCGTGGCATGGCCGGGGCCTGTTGGGCTTGCGCGGGTCAGTTTCGATCCGCAAAAGAAAAACATCGAAAGCGTACTAAGCCGTGATGGACCCTGGGCGTGGTTTCGATTGTTGGATGCGGCCGAAGTGCGACGAACCAACGTATCCGACCGCAAGAAAGTCATTTTCAATGTCGGAGGCCGGATCGCTATCTTCCAGCTACAATCGGGATCGGTGATCAATCCCTTTGCGTTGCCAGCGCTTGCCAAATTCAGCTGTCCCAAGTCGTTTTGATGCAGCGGCAGAGGTTCGGAGCATTCGGTAAGATGCCGTCGGCTGGCGACTTTTTTCGCCTCAGCCTTTCCCAGTCTTTTGTGGCCGAATGGGATGAATGGTTGCAACGCTGTCTGTTGCAGGGGTCCGAGTTGAATTCCGGAAGATGGAATGAGCTTTACATGTCCGCGCCGATCTGGCGGTTCTGCCTGTCACCGGGACTTGCTGGTCCACAAAAGGTCCTGGGCGTTCTGATGCCGTCAGTCGATCGGGTGGGCCGCCGCTTTCCGCTGACACTCGCCGCTCCAGTAGTTTCCGGCAGCAGTGCTTTTCTGGACCATTTCAACAATATCGGTGTATTCGAGGCCCTAGAGAGGGTTGCATTGGACGCGCTGGATGATGACATGTCTCGTGATCGGTTAGACAAGGCCCTGTCTGAAATAGCCGTTCCATCCTCTCAACAGAACGCGAACATACAAAAAACCGGCAACTGTATCATCCTGATACAGGAAAACGGGCAAAATGGTTGCTTGCCCGATCTAGCTTCGGGACTAATGTCGGATTCTTTTCGCAATCCGAGCATTTGGAGCACAGTCGTTCAGGGCGGTTCCCGTCTGATGGTCTGCGAAGGTTTACCGTCCGGACCAAAGATGCAAGGCTTGTTCAATCTTCATGCCGAAATCTGGGCCGAGGCACCACCTACATGACTTTTTCCAGGGTACGTTACAACGCACGCACGCATGTCGGCCTGAGACGAAAGGTAAACGAAGATTCGATTCTGGCGCTTCCGGATGAAGGTATCTGGCTTGTTTCGGACGGCATGGGAGGCCACGCTGCCGGCGATTACGCCAGCCGTCTGATTGCGGATATGGTGGCCGCAATTCCTTCGGGTCTGACGCCAACCGACAAGCTGCATGCTCTTCGTGACATCCTGCGCCTGGCCCATGAGGCAATCCAAAAAGAAGCCTCGAAGCGCGGTGGGCAGACAATTGGGGCAACAGTGGTTGTTCTGATGATGGCCAACGGGCATTTTGTCGGTTTGTGGGCAGGTGACAGTCGGATTTACCTGATGCGCGATGGTGAAATTCAGATGCTGACATCCGACCACTCCTTTGTGGCCGAGTTGGTTCTGGCCGGTCAGATGACATGGGACGAAGCCGAACATCATCCACAGTCCAACGCCATTACCCGCGCGGTTGGAGTTGGAGGAGAACTGGAACTCGATAAATTTCGTGGCGCACTGCAACCCGGAGACCGATTTTTGTTGTGCTCGGATGGATTGACGAAATACGCTACTTTCGGGATGTTGCAACGTGCCATGTCGGAAATGCCGATCGAAACCATATCGGATCGCTTGGTGCAACTGGCACTGGATGGCGGCGGCAGCGACAATATTTCGGTTATTGTGGTAGATGTGGTTCAATGATTTTAAAAGCAAAAAAATAAGCACACCTTTTGAGGTTTTGATCTCACAACTGAAGCTCGCCGTCAATGTGTTGATTATGCGTCTTAAAATTCTGTCTCGAGCTCACATCGAAAAGTTTCGGGCCAAATCTGAAAGATTTTCGCAGGCCTCATTGTAAACCGGTACGCGGATTCGGGCCCTCTTCTGGAAAACCCGTGCCCAATAGTGAACGCACTCCTCAAATCTCAGCAATACTGGTCGGCTCAGACCGCTTGAAAAATACAGTTGCTAAGCCCGTGTCGACGGCACACCTCCGCCGTCGACATGCCTGCCTCGTGTTCCTTGATCGTCCCGATAATCTGCGCTTCGCTGAAACCGCTTTTTCGAATTCATTTGCTCCTTCGAAGGGTTCATCAAACTTGACCTGAGACCCAACTTTCATCCAGTCTTTGGGAGAAACCGTCGTTGATTTGCGCTGCTCCCCAAGTTTGGACCGCCGGAAGCTAGATTTTTCCGGCTCCTTCACGATGGCGGGCTGGTGACCCCATCGGGATAATGCATGGCGATCGGGACGTTATATCCGATCGCACTGTGGGGTCTGTCTTCGTTGTCGTACCTGCGCCAATCCTCCAGCATTTCACGGGCATCCGCAAGACTCATGGACCAGTGCGCGTTCAGGCATTCGGTCTTAGGTAGCAAATGCACCAAAATGCCATCTGGATGACCGGCGAGATCTCGTGTGGAATGGCGGCATGTCGAAACCATTGATTGTTCACACGCTGACAGAGAAGCGGGCCGAGATACTGTGCCAGATTAAAGCATACGAAGCGCAGTTCGCACATGCGAAGCACGATCTGGCGCATGTGAACGCGACGATTGAACTGTTCGCCGCATCTGAACGGCAGCGTGCCCGGTACATTGTGAGCCATGGGTTCTTCAAGAAGGGCGAGATCGCGGATATCTGTGCCCGCCATCTCGGGGTCGATGTTGAGCTGACCACGAGAGAACTTGCCGACCGCGCAATGGCGGAGCGCGACCAGGACATCTCAGATACTGCGCTTAGGAACTCGGTGGTCTTCAAGGTCGTTCAGGCGCTGCGACATGCCAAGCGACGAAAGCTCGTCAGGATGATCGAGAAGAAGAAAGGCATGTGTGTCTGGGGTGCCGGCGACGCCGTCACGCTGCGCGCCGTTGCCAATACCCTTTCCACGACCGGCTGACCGGGGACGCGAGAGCGCCGCCGATCAAACAATCCGCCAGGCGGCCATTGCTCTCCTCCCGATGATCCTCGAGCCAGGCTGCATGGGCCACGTATGCATCGAGATAACTTCCGTCGACCTTCAGATGCTGTCCGCCAATCATCCGTCTAAGCCGCGAGAAGAAGCTCTCGGCAAGGTTGGTATGAGCTCCTCCGACGCTGTAACCCTCTGAATGATTGATCCTTTGCATGTCAAAGTCAGTTTCCAGAAGACCCAATGCGCGACTTCATCGGCCGAGACAACGGTATCTAGAGCGATCCTTTCCCTTGCGAACTCGACGCCCTGCGCCTCTCGAAGAAAGGTTCTCGTCACAGTTCGGTCGCCCCGCTGGCGGAGCACGACAACCACCCGGCGCTTCCCACTCCGGTTGGCGCGACGCCGCCGGTCGACACGCTCCTCCCGCAGATTGGCGGGCCGGACATGACCACCGAACACGGCGCCATCAACCTCGACCTCGCCGTCCAGACGGACGTCCCGGGTCTCCGCCTTCATTGCTTCTCTGAGCTTGTGCATGGGTAATCCCCCCCGATCTTAAGGGGATGCGGAAGTAGAATTTTCTCGGCAGGATGAACGAGGAGATTCCGATGAAGAAGACACGATTCACAGAGGCCCAGATCATGGGTGTGCTGCGCCAAATGGAGGGCGGTGTGCCTGCCGCCGAGCTTTGTCGCGAGCGCTGGATGAGCAGTGCCACGCTGTACAAGCGGCGGGCGAAGTATGGCGGCATGGACGCCAGTCTCATCAGCGAGATGAAGGCCATGGCCGAGGAGAACCGTCGGCTGAAGCGCATGTACGCCGACGTCAGCATGCAGAACGACTTGCTGAAGGAGGCTGTTGGAAAAAAATGATACGGCCAGCTCAGCGCCGGGAGTTGGCCGTGAAAGCGGTGGCGATGAAAGGGGTCAGCATCGCGCTGGCGTGCCGGGCGTTCGGCGTCAGCGAAACGTGCTACAGGCACAGCCCGAAGCTGGATGAGGAGAACGAGCAAATCGCCGACCTGCTCCTCGGCCTGACGGCTGCAAATAAGACTTGGGGCTTTGGCCTGTGTTTTCTGTATCTGCACAACGTGCAGGGGCACAGGTGGAACCACAAGCGGGTTTACCGGATCTACCGCGAGCTGGAGCTGAACCTGCGGATCAAGCCGCGCAAGCGTCTGAAGCGAGAAAAGCCGGACGAACTGGCTGTGCCTGGGCCCCCGAATGAGCTCTGGTCGATGGATTTTATGGCCGACAGGCTGGGGGATGGACCGCAATTCCGGCTGCTGAACGTTCTGGACGACTTCAACCGCAAAGGGTTGGGCATTGAGATCGACTTTTCACTGCCTACGGAACGGGTTGTTCGAGCCCTGATCGTGTTCGGATAGCCGATCTGCCCGCAGACCCGTTCGAGCGTCTGCACGACATCTTCGCCCCGATAAGTGAAGCGAGGATCGGCTGCCGCACAGAGGCGGGAATGCGTGTCAACAATGGTCAGGATACGCAGCTTGTTGCCCAGGGCGAGTTGGTCGTGCACGAAGTACATTGCCCAGACATCGTTCGGTCCGACTGCTTCCTGGCGATCTTCCCGCAGCTTTGCCTTCACCCGTCGTTTCGGGTGCTTGTCCCTCATCTGCAGGCCTAACTCATTGTAAATCCGGCGAGTCTTCTTCATGTTGATCACCCATCCTTCGCGTCGCAGCAGCACGTACACACGCCTGTAACCATAGCGCACACCCGTCTCCGCGATCTCTTTGATCCGCCTCTCGACGGCAGCCTGATCCGTTCGCCGGGCCTTGTAGTGGTAGGTGGAGGTGTCGAAGCAGATGGCCCCACAGGCCTTCCGGATCGACACGCCCCAGTCGACGCACATCCTGGTCACGATCTCGCGCAAACGACCAGACTTCAGAGCTTTCGCCGAATGACGTCCTGAAGCATCTCACGGTCAAGCGTCAGATCGGCCACGATCTTCTTCAGCCGGGTGTTGTCATCCTCAAGCGCCTTCAACCGACGTATCTCGTCCGGCAGCAGCCCGCCATACTTCTTCGTCCAATTGAAATACGTCGCCTGACTGATCCCGGCTTTGCGGCAGATCTCCGCGACCGGCGTGCCCTGCTCGCCCTGCTTCAGAATGAAGGCCTTTTGCGCCTCCGTGAACTTCGATGCTTTCATGCGATTCCGCTCCTTTCCCAGCCAAGGAAACCTAGCGGAAAAACCCAGCTTCAAACGATCCAGTTTTCAGGAGGCAGAGCACTACAATCCTGCCCCCTACCGGAATCCACCCCATTTGCACGCATGCTAAACCACGCGTCCTATCTTACCGAAACCATGAACCTGAATTCATTCTCTGGACAAACACCGGTCATGCTAGTTTTCGGTCGTGCAAGCCGCTAGCCTGTTTGTGAAAATCCCACGGTAGCACACTGAAGCTAGCGGGCCTCCTAAGCAACTAACCCCAACCCTTGTTCCCTTGCCAGCCGGGCGGCGACTGATGCTACGGCGAGATCTTGCAGCCCGACACCCGTACCATCGAACAACGTTATCTGCTCGTCACTGGTTCGGCCTGGTTTGTCTCCATTGATTACGGCACCAATTGAAGTGATATCATCTGCTGAAATCAGGCCGTTGGCAGTGGCGTGTTGCGCCTCACCGATTGACACGGATTGAGCGACTTCATCGGCAAAAATCGTGGACGCGGCAACGAGGTTTGCATCGACCTCTTGCTTGCCCTTGGTGTCGGTACCCATGCAGGCTATATGGGTTCCGGGTTTGATCCAGTCTTTCATAAGCAAAGGCTCAAAAGCAGACGTAATGGTGATGATGACGTCGGCCAGTGCACCCAAGTCTTCTGGTGTAACCACTTCAAACGCCATGCCAAGCTCCTCGGCGACAGCCCCGAGGCGAGGCAGCATGTCTGGATGCGGGTTCCAAGCGACGACCTTTTCAAAATCGCGTTGTTCGGCCGCCGCGCGCAGCTGGAAGGTGGATTGATGACCCGCGCCGACCATGCCCAACACTTTAGCATCCTCGCGTGCCAAATGGGCGATCGAGATCGAGGATGAGGCCGCAGTACGGACTGCCGTGAGATAGTTGCCGCCCACCAGAGCCGCCAGTTTCCCAGTGTCAGGGTCGAACAGGAACACGGTGGACTGGTGATTGGTCAGGCCCTTGTCCATGTTGTTTGGCCAATAGCCGCCCGACTTGACGCCCAACACCATACCGGCGCGATCAAAGCCGGATTTGAAGCCGTAAAGCGCGTCGGCATAGCCGATTGCCTCGCGGACGACAGGAAAGTTATACGCATCGCCACGCGCCATAGCGGCGAAGACCGCCTCGACAGCGTCAAAGGCCTGTTTTCGTCCAACCAGTTTTTCGCACAAGGCTTCGCTTACGATCAGTAGGCCATCCGTTTCTTCAGTCATGTCTGTCACCGTGCTTTCTTTGTTGTGGTCGCAGTGCGGAGATCGGAGAAGAAGGAGCACCGCATCCCAGGCCTCGAGGCTATCTGATCAAAAAGCCTTACCACGGGCCGAAACCGGCCACAGAGCTTCGACCTTTCCATTGCGCACGCCGACATACCAGTCATGGACATTTGCTGTGGGGTCGCAATGGCCAGGCACCAAGCGCAACTTGTCATTGACCTGGAGGACACCTTTCGGGTCCGAGATCACGCCGTGTTCGTCAGAGCATTTGATGTATTCCACATCATTTCGCCCATAGACAAAGGGTAGGCCGCTATCGACGGACTGGGCTTTGAGGCCCGCGTCACAAATGGCTTTGTCGGCCTTGGTGTGGCTCATTACCGAGGTCAGGATGAAAAACGCGTTTTCCCATTCTCCTTGGTCGATGCGGTTTCCATCCTTATCCAGAATGCGGCCATAATCGGCATCCATGAATGCGTACGAGCCGCATTGCAGTTCATTGTAAACGCCCGAGTTGCTTTCGAAATAATACGATCCTGTACCGCCGCCTGAGACCAGCTCGCACTCGATGCCTTCAGTTTTAAGGCCCACGACCGCGTCCTTGACCATCGCGATGGCGATGTCGAGCTTTTCCTTGCGAGCCTCGTAGGTATCAAGGTGCTGCATCGCGCCCTGATAGGCCTGAATGCCGGTGAATTTCAGGTTTGGAGCGCCCTGAACTGCTTTGGCGATTTCAATCACAGCAGTGGTTGTGGTCACGCCGCAGCGGCCTGCGCCACAGTCAATTTCGATGAAAACCTCCAACTCGGTACCGTATTTCTGAGCCGCTGCCGACAGGTCGGCCACATTGTCAATATCGTCAACGCAGACAATGATGCGTGAGCCGAGTTTTGGCAGACGGGCCAGTCGGTCGATCTTGGCGGGGTCGCGCACCTGATTGCTAACAAGAATATCCTTAATGCCGCCTCGGGCAAAAACCTCAGCCTCGGACACTTTCTGACAGCAAACGCCAACCGCGCCGCCCAGTTCCTCTTGCAGTTTGGCAACATCCACCGATTTGTGCATCTTGCCGTGCACCCTGTGTCGCATGCCATGCGCCTTGGCATAGTCGCCCATTTTTTTGATATTCCGCTCCAATGCATCCAAGTCGAGGATCAGGCATGGGGTCTGAATTTCGCTTTCATCCATGCCAATGGTGGCTGGGATGTCAAAGCCAACTTCCAGATCGTCGATGTTTGCCGGTTTGTTCATTGGTCTTCCTCCTTACCCTTTGACCCAGGGCAATTTGTCCAGATCCACGTTGCCACCGGTGACGATGACGCCGATGCGCTTGCCTCGGAACGTGCTGGGGTTCTTCAGAATCGTTGCGAGCGGTACGGCCGAAGACGGCTCGATCACCACACGCAGGTATTTCCAGGTCAGTTTCATCGCATCAATGATCTCCTGATCGGATGCAGTGAAGATATCGGTCACGTAGTTGGACACGAAATGCCAGGTGTTCTCTTTGAGTGGCACCAGCAGCCCATCTGCCACCGTTTTGGGCGCATCGTCGGCAATGATGTGCCCGGCCTTGAACGAACGGTAAGCGTCGTCAGCCTGTTCCGGTTCCGCCGCATAAATTGCAGTTTCAGGAGCAAGGCTCGAAACGGTCAGACAAGTGCCTGATACCATGCCTCCGCCACCGATGGGGGCGACTACTGCGTCGAGCCCGTCGGTTTGTTCCAGCAGTTCCGCCGAACAAGTGGCCTGTCCCGCGATCACGCGCGGATCGTTATAAGGGTGAACAAATTCGCCACCCGTCCGCGCCTGAACCTCGGCAAAGGTGGCCTCACGCGATGAGGTTGAAGGTTCGCATTCGGTGATGGTTCCCCCATAGCGTCGCACCGCATCCTTTTTGGCCTGTGGCGCGGTGCGAGGCATGACGACGTTGCACGGAATGCCCCGGCGGCCTGCGGCATATGAGAGCGACAGGGCATGGTTCCCCGAGGAATGAGTGCAAACCCCCTTCACCGCCATCTTGTCGGAAAGCCCAAAGACCGCGTTGCAGGCACCGCGCACTTTGAATGCCCCGGCCTCCTGCAAATTCTCGCATTTGAAGAACACCTGCGCGCCGGTCAGGTCGTTCAGATAATCCGAGGTCAAGACCGGTGTGCGTCGGATATGTGGTTTTATACTTTCATGCGCCTCGCGCATGTGGTCGATCGTCAAATCTGCCGCTGAAGTGTAGTCGAGCATACGGTCCTCCTCACGCTGCGGCTTTGGTCGGTGTCTGGCGGCTGGTGCGATAGTAATCCTGCGCTGCCGCGACCCCGCTGCCCAGTTCAATCGGATAGTTCAGGTCAGCCATGGCCATTTCGATGGTGGCTAGCCCAGACAGAACCAGGACATCGGTCAGACTGCCCAAGTGTCCGATACGGAATGCCCTACCGTTCATTTCGCCCAGGCCGATGCCGAAGGATACACCATATGCGCTGAATGCGTGATCCGTGAGAGTGTTGCTGTCGAAACCCTCGGGTACAAAAATCGCGCTAACGGTATCGGAATAGAGGTCTGGGGATTGAGCAACCAGTTTGAGACCCCAGGCATCAACTGCACGGCGCACGCCTTCGGCCAACCGGTGATGGCGGGCATAGACGTTGTCCAGACCTTCCTCGAACAGCATCTTAAGGCTTTCGCGCATGCCGTAAATCAGTTGCAGAGGTGGGGTGTAGGGAAACCCGCCCGAGGCATTGGCTATCATCATGTCACGGAAATCAAAGAATGTGCGCGGCAGTTTGGCGGATTTCATTGCCTCCAGCGCCTTGGGGCTGACGCAGAGGATCGCCATGCCGGTGGCCAGCATGAACCCCTTTTGCGAGCCGGAAACAGCGATATCCACGCCCCAGCGATCAAACTGGAAATCAACCGAGGCCAACGAGCTGACACAATCGACGAAAAGCATGGCTGGATGATCGGCGGTGTCCATCGCGCGGCGCACCGCGCCTATGTCTGAAAGGACGCCAGTGGCAGTTTCGTTATGTGTTGTCAGGACTGCCTTGATCTGATGCTCCTTGTCAGCAGACAGGATTTCCTGGAATTTGTCTGCAGGCGCGCCACTCCCCCACGGGCAATCGATGACCTGGACGTCAAGACCGTGGCGCTGGCACAGATCGATCCAGCGGTGGCTGAACATTCCATAGCGTGCCACAAGAATCCTATCGCCGGGGCTAAGCGTATTGGAAACCGCTGCTTCCCATCCGCCGGTGCCACTGGCGGGAAAGGTGATGACTTGGCCTTTGGTAGTAGCAAAGACCTTCTTGGTATCTTCTAGAACGGGTGCGAAAGTGTCTACAAAATCAGGCGCACGGTGATCCCGTGTCTGGACCTGCATCGCAAGGCGCAGGCGATCCGGGATATTGGTCGGGCCGGGAATGAAGACGGGGTTTTGATCGGACATGGCGGTAACCTCCATTGCTTGCTGCAAGCATGGCTGGTTGTTTGTTGCTTTGCAATTTTTTTGAAAAATATTTCCGAAATAGCAATGAAAATAGTAAAATACTTACATAAAACACAAAAATGTTTTTCAGCGAAAGATATCTCACGCTTTTGGAAAATGTTTTCTTTGCCTTTTCACGGCCCGATCTGGCAAGGTGGTGGCAGGAGGACTGGACCATGACGAGCCAGAAGCGACCGCGCGGGCGGCCGAAATCACCATTCTCAGACAGCAATGTCACCACTTTGCAGTCATTGGATCGCGCACTCGGTTTGTTGGTGGCCATAGCGAAAGCAGGGCGTGCAACGCTGACAGATTTGTCTCTTGGAATGAATATCCCAGCTGCAACTACCCATCGAATTCTGACGACATTGCAAAAAAACGATTTTGTGTCTTTTGACGAAACCACGCAGGAGTGGATGATAGGTATCGAAGCCTATCGTACTGGGTCAGTCTATCTGCATCGCACCAGTTTAACCGAAATCGGGCAACCGGTCATGCGGGCGTTAATGGAGAAGACCGGCGAAACGGCCAATCTGGCGGTCCCGGACGGAGCTCAGGTCGTGTTCATTGATCAGGTTGAGACGCGCAACCCGATTCGGGCATTCTTTCCGCCAGGAACCCGCACGGCCATGCATGCGTCTGGAACAGGCAAGGCCATTTTGGCAATGCTGACGGAAAACGAGGTTAAACACCTTCTCAAAGACGTTGGTCTGACGGCTTTTACCAAACACACACGCTCAAGCTCGGAGGAACTCTTCAGGGATCTGGCGGAAACAAGAATGCGTGGCTGGTCGTTTGATGCGGAAGAGCGCTATGATGGCATGTCCTGCATTGGCAGTGCGATTTTGGACGAATCCGGGCAACCCTGCGCCGGGATTTCCATATCTGGCCCAAGCAGTCGTTTTTCCGTTGAAACGATTGCAATGTTCGGCAATGCGGTTTCCGAGGCGGCGGCCGAAATCACGCAAAAACTGGGAGGTGCACCTAAGCCACAAGCAAAGTAGAACCCCCAAAGATTTTCTCCGGGGGTTTTGTCTTGTTATTGTCTGCCAATGATGGCGTTAAGTGTCGCTGATGGGCGCATGACGGCCGCAGTTTTCGCAGGGTCAGTGTGGTAGTAACCGCCCAGATCGGCTGCCTTTCCTTGTGCCGCCGCAAACTCCGATAGGATTGCATCCTCTTTGTTGGCCAACTCCGTAGCGATCGGAGCGAATTCGGTGGCCAGGTCGGCATCGTCATCTTGTTCAGCCAGTGCTTCGGCCCAGTAGCGGGCGAACCAATAGTGGCTGTCACGGTTATCTGGTTGACCAACCTTGCGGCTCGGTGACTTATTGTTGTCGAGGATGCCTTGGGTCGCATCTTCGGCCGCACGGCCCAGAACACCAGCTTTGGCATTGCCTTTAACATCCGCGAGGAAGTTTAGCGATTCGCCCAATGCACAGAACTCACCCATCGAGTCCCAGCGCAGGTGATTTTCCTCAACCAGCTGCTGCACGTGTTTCGGAGCCGATCCGCCAGCGCCGGTCTCGAACAGGCCGCCACCATTCATCAGTTTGACGATCGACAGCATCTTTGCTGAAGTGCCCAATTCCAAGATTGGGAAAAGGTCAGTCAAGTAGTCACGCAGCACGTTGCCAGTAATAGCGATACTGTCCTCGCCCTCGGTGATTGTCTCAAGCGACTGCCTGGTGGCTTCGCGTGGGGCCATGATCAGGAAGTTGTCAGCAACGCCCGCTGCCTCAAGGGCTGGTTTGACATAGTCAATCAGTTGCGCGTCATGGGCGCGGTTGGCGTCCAGCCAGAAGATTGCTTCGGACCCGGTCAATCGCTGACGGTCCATCGCAAGTTGAATCCAGTTTTCGATCGGTGCTTTCTTGACGGTGCAGGCACGCCAGATATCACCGGCCTCGACCTGGTGCGAGTGCAGGACTTCGCCATTTGCCAGGACAATACGGATAATGCCGTCTGTCTGCGCCTCGAATGTGGTCGGGTGGGAGCCATATTCCTCGGCCTTCTGCGCCATCAGGCCAACGTTTGCCACGGCGCCTGCAGTTGCCGGGTTCAATGCGCCGTTTTCTTTGAAGAACTTGATCGTCTCGTCATAGATCGAAGCATAACAGTTGTCAGGGATTATGCAGTTGGTGTCACCCTTGGCTCCGGTCTGGTCCCACCCCTTTCCGCCTGCACGGATCACGGCAGGCATCGACGCATCGACGATCACATCGCTGGGTACATGCAGGTTGGTGATGCCTTTGTCGCTGTCGACCATGTACATCGACGGGCGCTCCGACTTGAGGGCTTCGATCGCGGCCATGATATCGGCATTGCCCTTGACGCGTTCCAGCAGGTCACCCATGCCGGAATTCGGGTTCACACCTAGCAACTTCATTTCATCGCCGAACTGTTCGAATACGGGATTCAGCCACGCTTTGACCGCATGTCCAAAGATGATTGGGTCCGAGACCTTCATCATTGTCGCCTTCAAGTGCAACGAGAACATGGTGCCGTCCACCTTGGTGTCCTCGATGGCTTCCGCAAGAAAGGCGTCAAGCGCCTTAGCAGACATGAAGGTCGCGTCGGCGACCGTGCCTTCTTCCAGCTTCCAACCGTCTTTCAGAACAGTGAGCGAGCCATCGTTGTCGACGAACTCGATCTTGGCATCACCTGTCTGAGCGGCTGTGATGGTTGCTGATTTCTCATTGGCATAAAAATCGTCGCCGGGCATCGAGCTGACTTTGGTCTTGCTGTCTTTGGACCATTCGCCCATCGAATGCGGGTTCTTTTGAGCATAGTTCTTGACCGCCTTTGCTGCGCGGCGATCGCTGTTTCCTTCCCGCAAGACCGGATTCACGGCTGAACCCTTGATGGCATCGTATCGGGCACGAGTCTCTTTTTCCTCAACTGTCTTGGGATTTTCGGGATAGTTGGGGATGTTATACCCCTGTCCCTGAAGCTCGGTGATTGCCGCCACTAACTGCGGCACCGAGGCGGAGATGTTTGGCAGTTTGATCACGTTGGCGTCGCGGGTCTTGACCAAATCACCCAATGCCGCAAGATCGTCGGTTTGGCGCTGCCCGTCGGTCAGGTTTTCGGGGAATGCTGAAATGATGCGTCCCGCAAGGGAAATATCCTTGGTTCCGACGCTCACGCCTGCGGCCGAAGCGAACTTTCGAATGATCGGCAGGAAGGATGCGCTCGCCAGTTCCGGCGCTTCGTCTACAATGGTATACAATATGTCGAAGTTCGATTTATCTGCCATATTAATTTACCTTTTTTGCCTTTCTGGGCGTGGGATCCAAGAGTGTGAGGCCACCCGCGTGGTGACGAAAGCGGAGCGGATTGATTGACCCGACCCTGCAGAGACACTGTTTTGACAAGCTTCCCTTACATCCGTATGCGTTTGGGATCAATCGGTCAGAGATGCGCATTTTGCCCCACTTGATGCAATTCCTCGCGACTGTTTGTTTCTCTGCAATCGTGAGACGGTCGAGCGCCAGTGTTCAGCGAAAAACTGGAGAGCAAGTTTTGATGGTAGCGACACTTGGCCGGAGATTGTCTTGAGAAGGCATTTTTCGGGGATGAGACCGAAATGCCGAATTTTGAATTATAGGAAATGACTCTGGACACCTTGCGCGCTCTTTCGATCGCATGGCTGCTGCGCGTGCGCGAATAGACCATGTCGCCGATTCGCGAGAAGTTCTTAGGCAATCAGGATAAGTGGAACACGAAATGGCGCAATTTGCGAATGCCAGAAAGCTTGAGCAGTCGACGATCCCGCATGAGGTATGTCTAATTCCACCCTGCCCGCCGTGTATACTGCGCGCAATGGAAAGGCCCGAGCAGAACACCCGTCGCCCAAACCTCAATAATGGGCGCTGTACATTAGTCTCTTTCTCAAAGACCAGGAGACAGCTCCTGCTGGACAGCTTGGCCACGACAAGCACCAACCATCGGCCGTTCAAACCCAATTCGGTGCACGCAGGCTCGAACCATTGCCGGATTTGCTGAACGAACTTCAAAAACTCAGGATCTGAAAGGGTGACTTACCTTGTTCATTTGATCGAACTCAATCCCGCATCGAGCGCGGACAGTATCGTCTCGACATCTTCAGCGGTTATGATGAGCGGAGGTGAAAGAATGATGTTGCAACCCGAGACACGGATCATTGCGCCTGCTTGATAAGTCGCTTTCTGAACTTTGACAGGGACATCTTTTGAAACGGGCGATTTTACCGTTCGATCCGATACCAGTTCCAAAGCGCACATCAGGCCTTCGCCGCCGCGCACATCGCCAATCAATGCGTGTTTTTCCTTGAGTTTTTGCAAGCCACCGAACAATTCGGCCCCCCTGGTTGCAGCGTTTTCCCACACCCGCAATCTTCGAACTTCGGCCAGCGACGCCAGTGCGGCTGCCGCACCGACGGGGTGACCTGAGTATGTGTAGCCCGAGTCAACGGAGGCCATGCCACTGACATCTGTTTCAAAAACTGATGAAACCTCATCCGAAACCATGACTGCCCCGAACGGAAAATATCCGTTGGTGATCGCTTTGGCGGTTGTCATGAAATCCGGCTTTACACCCCAATGACGAGATCCGCTTTCGTCGCCTGTGCGGCCGAAGGCGGTAATGACTTCGTCGGCGATCAGCAAGATTCCATGATTGTTACAAATTTCACGAACTTTCGGCATGAAGCTTTTGTGTGGGGGGATTACGCCACCAGCGCCGAGTATTGGCTCCATGATAAACGCTGCGATCGTATTTGCACCCTGAAACGCGATTTCAGCCTCAATCGCTTGCAAGCACAGTTGCGCGAGTCGCTCGGGGTCGGATTCATTGAATGGGTTCCGATAGGTATATGGTGCGGGAATATGGAAGCAACCAGGCAGCATCGGTTCATAGGCATTGCGGAACTTACCGTTCCCGTTGACGCTTGCGCCACCGAAATGGGTTCCGTGATAGCCGTATTTCAGGCTGAGAAATTTTGTGCGCCCAGCTTCGCCTCTGATCCGGTGGTATTGACGGGCGAGTTTCAACGCAACTTCGACCGAGTCAGACCCGCCGGACGTATAGAAAGCACGCGTTAATCCGTCCGCCGAGAAGAATTCAGCCAATTCATAAGATAGCTCAATCGCTTTGTCATTGGTGGTGCCTCGAAAGCATGAATAGTATGGCAGGTCGCACAGTTGCTGGGCGATGGCTTCTTTTACTGGCTCGCAAGAGTAGCCCAAATTAACGTTCCAAAGGCCTCCGACCGCGTCGATAGTCTTGTGCCCCTCGACATCAACAATGTGAACCCCTTCTCCGCCGGTCAGGATGGTAGGTGGGTTGGTTTGAGCATCTGCAGGATGAGTCATCGGTTGCCAAAAATAGCGACCGTTTTTTTCCATCAGAAAGTTCGAATCTTTCATTGGCTTGAACTCCGGATCATGAATAAGACGAGAGGAACTCTCAATAAACGAACTTTGCGATTGAGGTTCGGTTTCGTTCAGTGAGTTGAGTTTGGATAGTCATGCGGGGCGCGCCCTCCGAGGGCGGATGTTATTTCTTCTGCCGCACGTTCCAGTGATATCAGACATTTGGCTTCGAGTTCCGGTGTGGCGCGAGAAGTTGGAATAGCCGCCGCGACCGCGCCAACAGCCATTTGATTGCCGTCGAACAGAGGGCGGGCAATTCCTTTGACGCTTTCTTCGAATGACCCTTCGGCGACCGCATACCCACGGTCGCGGATAGTAGAAACCATTGCAGCAAGATCGCCGCGATTGGTGACTGTTTCTTTCGTTACCTTGTGTAGATCGTGGGTCAGGAGGTGCTCCAAAAGGCGTTTGTTGCCAAAGGCAGTTACAACCAAACCAGATGCCGTTGCGTGCAGCGGTAGGATTTCGGAAGGATCCACTACTACGCGAACTGAGTGGCTTTGAGTTTCTTCAATTGCAACTGTGTTCAGGTGGAATCTGTCCAGCAGAGACATATGAACGGTTTCTCCAGTTGCTCCTACACACTCCCGTAGGACTGGGCGAGCAATGGATCGGGTGGGAAAAGCCATTTCCCTTTGATTGGCGAGCCTCAGAACCGTACTGCCGAGACGATAGAGCTTGGTGTCCGATTCCTGCTCGAGTAAGCCGAATTCACACAACTCACCAAGAAGACGCAACGCAGTCGCCTTATTCAGGCCGGACATGCGCGTAACTTGCGACAGCCCCAGTTCAGGGTGTTGTGTCGAAAAAAGGTCCAACAAGGACAATGCCTTCAGTGTCGTTCCCACCTTTTAAGCCCTGCTGCTACGTCTCATCTCGACATCAAGCTTGACACAAAGAAGTTAATATAGCAATCTTATTTTTGAAATAACGGTTCAAATAATGAGCCAATTTGGGAGGAAATCTTATGGTCAAACTAACTGCTTTCGCAGGCGCTTTTGTGTTGACGGCAAGTGCGGTTTTCGCAGAGTACCCGGAAAAACCTGTGTCGTTTGTGGTGCCGTGGCCTCCAGGTGATCTGGAGGACGTATTGACCCGGTTGATCGCGGATGAGTTCCAGTCGATGTACGGCGTTCCGGCTGCTGTAGTGAACAAGCCCGGTGGTGGTGGCGGGCCGTTTCCCGGGGCGGTGGAGGTCGCGACCGCGCCTGCGGATGGCTATACTGTGGGTTCGTTCGTGGTGGGCGTTCCGGTCATCGGGCCGGAAATAGGCATTCCTGAACTTTCTCCGAACCCATTTGAGCCACTGGGAATATTCATGACCTATCCATTCGTGGTGGCCGCATCTGGAGATGCCCCGTATTCGAGTTGGGAGGAGCTTGTTGCCCATGGCAAGGATAACGAAGTGGCACTGGGTCATTTCGGGACGTTCCTGCCGCCCACCAAGATCACTATGGCTGCAGCCATCGAAAGTGGGTTTGACTTTGCAAGTGAAGCCGCATTCGACGAACTGAACTGCAACACACTTGCTTCAGGCGATGTGGATGTCATCAACACGACGCTGCAGCAGATCATGCCGTGCAAGGATGATCTGCACATTCTGGCAAGTATCGGCAGTCAGCGTATCGCAATCACACCTGACACCCCAACCGTTACCGAGCTGGTACCCGGTCTGACCTTGTCATTGTGGAACGGGCTTTTCGTTCACAAAGACGTGCCTCAGGAGGCGCGCGACAAGATTGCTGCAGCAGCGCAGAAGGCGTTGCAGTCCGAGCAAGCTCAGAGCCTGATAAATGAAACTGGTGTTCTGATCTATTGGCAGGATGCGGCCGAATCCACGGAGCAGATCGAATCTGACAAAGCCATGTTCGGCAAGGTCGCTGAAATTCTTGGGGAATAAAGCTCGTTGACTTCAATGCCCCCGGATGGACCGGGGGCATGACTCGCAGGGAGGAAGGTCAATGCTTGTAAGAACGCTGCAGGATTTGTTCAAACGCTATCGCCGGCCAGGTGACATTGTATTTGCAATCTTTTTTCTCGCTTTCTCGTTTTTTCTTCTGACGCAGCTTGGAGAGCAAACCAAGCTAGTCAAAAAAACCAAATGGTTTGCACAACCTTCGTTGTGGCCAACCATCGCGGTTTACGGAATGGTTTTGTTCGGTGCGCTTCATTGCCTGAGTTCAGCCCTGTCCCCCCGAATTCCCGGTCGTTGGCGCGAAGTACTTTTCTGGCTGAGGTCGCTGGAATTTGTTGCCTATTTCCTCATCTATGTGTTGGTGGTCCCTTACCTTGGATACCTGCCGTCGACAGTTCTCTTCGCGCTGTTTCTAGCTGTTCGTTGTGGGTTCACGAGTTTTGCCTCCTTGGCTGCATCTGCCGCCTTCGGAGTCAGCGTAGCAATTTTGTTTCGCGCTTTCTTGCAGGTCAAAATCCCGGCGGGCCAGATATATGAGTACCTCCCTGATTCAGTGCGGGCGTTTGCCCTGACTTACTTATGAGGCCATCCCGATGGATACGCTGATCTCCGGTTTCGGGATAATTGCTCAATGGAACGTGGTCGCAGCCCTCCTTATCGGGTCGATAGGCGGTGTCATCATCGGCGCATTGCCGGGCGTCGGCGCGGCTGTTGCAATTGCAATTCTCTTGCCCGCCACATTTGCCTTTGAACCCATTGTCGGGCTGACTTTGCTTTTGGGTATATATGGTTCATCGATGTATGGCGGCGCGATCCCTGCAATTCTGATCAATACGCCCGGAACAGCGGTCAACGCCCTGACCACTTATGACGGTTATCCGATGACGAAACGAGGACAAGGGCAGCGAGCGTTGTCGCTGGCCTACTCGGCTTCTTTCTTCGGTGGCATCTTTTCGGTTATCTGCTTGATCATCCTGTCGCCGGTTCTTGCGGCCGTCGCCCCGCATTTCGGTAGTCGCGAGATCTTTCTTGCGGCACTCATGGGCATCATCCTTGTGGTGTTGGCCCATCGGGGGCAAACGTTTGCTGCGGCGATGTTGGCAAGTTTTGGCCTGTTGCTGAACACCGTTGGGCTGGAACCGGTCAAATACACGAAACGTTTCACATTTGACCAAAGCTGGCTGGCCTCGGGGGTCGATCTGATCGTTGTTGTTCTCGGACTCTTCGCCATCAGTCAGGCATTACTACTTCTGGTCGACAAAGATCACGCGCCAGGTCAGGCGCATGTCGATGGTAATTTACTTTCGGGGTTTAAGGAACTTTTCGGGATTAAGCGGGTAGCGACTGTGTCCTCCAGTCTTGGCGTTTTGATGGGTATGGTTCCCGGAGTGGGCGAGTTTACGGCGCAATTCCTATCCTATACCTATGCCCAGAAAAGCTCGAAAGAACCGGGAAAATTCGGTGACGGCTCGCCAGAAGGGCTTGTCGCGTCGGAAGCGTCGAACAATGCCGTGCCAGGCGCTGCCATGATCCCCTTGCTGGCGCTTGGCATCCCGGGCGAGGCGCTAACCGCGATGATGCTGTCGGTCTTTTACGTCCACAATGTGATCCCCGGCCCCCAACTGTTTGAAAGCCAGATGGACTTTGTCATGGCGATCTATCTGGCGCTGATACTGCTAAACGTGATTGTTCTGGTCTTTTTGCTGTTCTCGACCAACCTGCTCTTGAAGATCATTCAGATCCCGACTCGTTTTCTGGGAATCATGATCATCATCCTGTCCTTTGTCGGGGTCTACAGTCTGCGAAATTCCATCACTGATTGCGCCTTGGCTTCCGGGTTCGGTGTATTTGGGTTGATTCTAAAGCGACTGAATCTGCCGATTGTCCCAATCATTCTAGGGATGGTTCTGGGAGGCATCATGGAGGTCAAATTGCGCAGCGCGATGGCCCGGGTCAAGACGCCACTGGACTTTGTCGATCGTCCCATCGCCGCCTTCCTGTTCGCAATGATCGCGCTAATTTTCGCGTTGCATATCAGAGCCTTGATCCGAGAACACAAAGCCCGCCGGAACCCCGAGCCTGTCGGACCGGAAACAACCACACAACAAGGGTGATTTGAATGCTTGACCAGGCAGCTATAGATCGCATCCGACGCCAGGATATTCCCGATCAGGGCCATTTCATCGATGGCATATCTGTTTCTTCGGTATCGGGAGAGCACCTGGAAGTCATCTCCCCCATCAATGGTCAATTCCTGACGCGGATCGCCAAGGGTGTTCCGGATGACATGGCCAAGGCAGTGAACTCGGCTCGGGCCGCGTTCGAGGATGGTCGCTGGTCTCGCGTGGCGCCTGCTGCCCGCAAGAAGATCTTGATGCGGCTGGGAGATCTGATCGAGGAGCGAGCCTTGGAATTGGCCGTGCTGGGCGTTCGTGACAATGGAACCGAGGTCAATATGGCCTACAAGGCGGAAGCTTTGTCAGCCGCGGCTACGTTCCGGTACTATGGCGAGGCAATCGACAAGATCTACGGTCAGATCGCTCCAACGCCCAATGACGTACTGGGCTTGGTTCACCACACTCCAGTTGGTGTAGTGGGGGCAATTGTGCCGTGGAATTTTCCCTTGATGATCGGCAGTTGGAAAATCGCGCCCGCTTTGGCTGCCGGCAATTCTATTGTTCTGAAACCTGCTGAAAGTGCCTCGCTTACCCTACTCAAAATAGCAGAGCTGGCCTCTGAAGCGGGGTTGCCTGATGGCGTGTTCAACGTAGTGACCGGAAAAGGATCGGTCGTCGGAGAGGCCTTGGCCTTGAGCATGGACGTGGACATTCTTGTTTTTACCGGATCGGGTGTTACAGGACGGTGCTTAATGAAGTATTCAGCGGAGTCCAATCTAAAGCGCTGTTATCTTGAGCTTGGCGGAAAGTCTCCGAATATAGTGTTCAACGACGTGCCAGACCTGGCTCAGGCAGCGGCAATATCAGCAGCAGGTATTTTTCGGAACTCAGGTCAGGTTTGTGTGGCTGCATCCCGGCTGCTGGTACAAGACGACATAGCTGACGATTTCGTGGCCGAAATGGCGCGCCATGCGGGTGCTTTCCGCGTTGGCGACCCACTGGATCTGAAAATCCAGATAGGTGCCGTACATTCTCTCGCTGAGCTTTCGTCCAATCTGGATTTTGTTCATACGGCCCAAGACGAGGGCGCTCGCTGCGTTACGGGTGGCGAGCGGATACTGGAGGAAACCGGAGGTTACTATATGTCGCCCACGATCATGAGTGGGGTCAAACCAACCGATAACCTGTTTCGAAAAGAGGTTTTTGGCCCAGTTTTGGCGGTTACGACGTTCAAGGACGAGGCTGAGGCAATTGGGCTGGCCAACAGCACCGACTATGGGCTGTCCGCCGGGATATGGACCTCGAACATAAGCCGTGCGCATCGGATGGTTGACGCGGTGCGGTCCGGTGTCATCCACGTCAATACATATGGCGGTTCCGATATGACGGTCCCGTTGGGAGGGGTCAAGCAATCAGGCAACGGGCACGACAAATCACTGCATGCGATGGACAAGTATTTGGATCTGAAATCCGCCTGGATTCAGCTTTAAGATAATTTGGTTGCGGCGGTATCGATCGCTAGGAGGAAACGAATGTCAAAAAGAACCATCCTGGTAATTGGCACTTACGACACCAAGGAACCCGAAATGAGGTTCATCGAACAATGCATCAAGGGACAAGGAGCCAATGTTCTGAGTATGGATGTGAGCGTATTGGGTGTTCCTTCCGGCCCGACGGATATCAGCAAGCACGATGTTTCCGCCGCTGGCGGCATGACCATTGATGACGTCATTGCGTTAGGAGACGAGAACAAAGCCTTTCGTGTCATGTCACGGGGGGCTGCGTCGTTGGTTGCGAAAGAACATGTAGAAGGGCGGTTTGACGGAATGTTGGCAATCGGCGGCACGATGGGCACGGACCTCGCGCTCGATTGTGCTCAAGTCCTGCCCATGGGAGTGCCAAAATACATCGCCTCAACCGTCAGCTTTTCTGCCTTAGTCCCCCCTGATCGTTTGGCGCCTGACATCCAGATGATCCTTTGGGCAGGCGGCCTCTATGGGTTGAATTCGGTATGCCGGTCATCCCTTTCCCAGGCTGCCGGAGCCATCGTAGGAGCCACAAAAGCTGTTCAGCCGCCCTCTTCAGATCGACCCATGGTCGGTATGACCTCGCTGGGATCATCCTGCTTGAAATACATGAAAACACTGAAACCTGCACTTGAAGAACGAGGGTTTGACGTGGCGGTGTTTCATTCGACGGGAATGGGCGGCATGGCTTTTGAAAAGCTGGCCGGTGAGGGAGCGTTCAATTGTGTCATGGATTTTTCTATGCAGGAATTCGGCAACCTGATGGCCGGGTCGCTCGTTTCCAGTGGTGAAGACCGGCTTACAAATGCAGGAAAGGTCGGGACACCTCAGATGGTGGCGCCTGGAGCCCTAGACTTGGTGGATTTTGCTGGCTGGCAGGATATCCCGCCGCAATATGTCGACCGCCCCTTTCACGAACACAATCGATTGATCAAAAGCTCTGTCTTCACAGCTGAAGAACGCCGCATGTGGATACGTGAGATGGCAAAACGAATGGCAGCCGCCAAAGGGGCAACACACTTCTTCTTGCCCCTAGGTGGAGTCGAAGAATGGGACAGGGAAGGGCAAGAGGCGCATGATCCAGAAGGGCTTGCCGCATTGGTTGACGAAGCCCGAAAGATTATTCCTGGACAGACGCCAATGACCGAGGTGGACGCGCATATTAATGATAGTGAGTTCAGTGACGCAGTGCTGTCTCTTTTTGATGAATGGATCAGGGACGGGACCGTTTCCAAGGAATTGCGGGCGCAATGAACGACCCTAGAAGAACCATGCCGGTTAATAACCTGCCGTCTCCAATTTACTCGCGGAATGCCTTCACGAAGTAGTCTGTGAGCGGTTTGGTCAAATAGGAAAGCGGCGTTCGCTCGTCCGTCTTGATCAAAGTCTCAACGGGCATGCCCGGAAGCAGAACTTGGCCCTGGAGACGGTCCAACTGGCCCTCATCCAGATAGAGTTCGGCCCGATAAAAACTATACCCGGTTTTTTCGTCCGTAAACACATCAGCCGAAATGGTAGCGACATGGCCGTCGATTTCTGGTGTCTGCCTTTGGTTGAAAGCTGTAAACCTCAGTGTAGCCGCCTGCCCAACATGGAGTTGGTCAACATTAATGGCATCCACCCGCGCCGTTACTTTCAGTGGGGTGTCCTGCGGAACCACATACATCATAGGTTCGGCGGGTTGGACCACCGATTGCAGCGCAAAGATCGTGCTTCCATAAACGACACCTGAGACAGGTGCCCGAATATCCATGCGCGACAACTGTTCACGCAGTGAAAGACGCCGTTCGGCCAGTTCAATCTCGCGGAATTGCAGGTCGCGCAAAGTTGTTATGGCTTCTTCCCTTCGGGTTGCGCCAAGGCGGACGATCTCGATCTCAGTCGAGGCGATCTGGCCTTTAAGCCGGGCTACGGTCGCTTCGAGCTGCCCGATTTCACCGTTCAGGTTTGCGCTTTCGCGCTTCAATGCCGAAACGCGGCTGGTCTGTGTAAGGCCCCTTGTCAGAAGGCTTTCCTGATCTTCCAACTCGTCCTCGATCAGGGCAACTTGCTCTCTCAAAGCGACCAGTTGCGCCTGCGTGCCTTTGATTTCGCTTTCGATCTGCGTTTTCTGCTCCCGAAGTTGTTCCGACTGTTTCTCCATTGTTTCTGCTCGGGCAATGAACAAACGGCGCTGACCGTCTACAAGTTCCTGCGTCGCATGCTCGTCTTCGGTCAATTGCTGGAGTTTGGTGTTCAGTCCTTCGGTGTCCTCACCATCGCGTTCCGCCTCAAGGCGAGCCTTGCGTGCGAGAAGTTCAAACAGTTGCCCCTGGACGATAGTAAGTTCCGACGACAGGAATGTGTCGTCGAACCGGATCAACATATCGCCCGCATTTACCCTGTCACCGTCGCGAACAAAGATTTCGCCCACGACACCACCATCCGGATGCTGAACCACCTGACGATTTGTTTGAACCTCGACAATCCCCGGAGAGACGATAGCACCAGCAAGTTCCGTTTGCGTGCTCCAGACACCGATGCCGCCAACCAAAATGGCCAGCGCGAAGAACCCTACGGCTGCAGGAAAGGCAATACGCCATGCAGGTTTATTGGACGAAGCAGATATATCGGCCATTACTCGCCCGCCTTTCCGAATTGTCTTTTGATCACACCAGCATTTTGAACCATTGCGCTCAGCACCTCATCACGGTTGCCTATCCGCACAATCTGGCCTTTTTCCACCACGGCTAAACGATCGCATTCAGATATGGCTTGAGGGCGATGAGTCATGATCATGACGGCTTTGCCGACAGACTTGAACTCTCGCACTGCGGCATTGAGTGCTTCGGTTCCTTCCGCATCCAAAGCCGAATTCGGTTCGTCTAGGATCAGCAGAACCGGATCGCCATACAAAGCGCGTGCCATCGCAATCCGTTGCTTTTGACCACCGGACAATTGGCTGTCGTTACCTTCGAGAAACGTGTCATATCCCTTTTGCAGGCTCAGGATTAGCTCATGGGCCTTGGCCTTCTTGGCCGCGGCAATAACTGCCTCGGAATCAGGGTTCAGGGACATGCGGGCGATGTTTTCGGCAACAGTTCCATTGAACAAAGTAACTTGTTGCGGCAGGTAGCCGATATGCTTGCCCAGATCACTGACATCGTACTGGTCCAGCGTGGCTCCACCCAATCGAATTTCCCCCGCCGCAGCGGGCCAAAGTCCCAGCAAAGCCTTCGCCAATGTGGTCTTGCCAGATCCGCTTTTGCCGATAACGCCGATGGCTTCGCCCGGCTCCACAGTCATGCTGACATTGCGCAAGGTTGGCGTCGAGGCACCCGGAGGAATGACTGTCACGGATTGCACCGACAGGTGCGCTTTAGGGATTGGTAACTTGGTTCGCTTGTCTTCTGGAGGGATTGAGTCAAGAAATCTGCTCAACGATGTCCACGAGGTTCTGGCGCGTTCAATGAGCCCCCATTGGCCGATCGACTGTTCTATCGGCGCGAGCGCGCGACCCAATAGGATAGAGCCGGCAATCATCGCGCCTGCGGTCATTTCGTTTTGCAAAACCAGGTAGGCACCAAGTGCTAGCATGGCCGATTGCAGGAATAGCCGAACTGATTTGGTTAGAGATGTAAAGCTGCCGGTCCAGTCGCTAGCGGCAATTGTTTGCCCCAGCGCGTCGGACCTCTGCCGCATCCAACGTGCTGTCACGTCGCGTTGCATACCCTGGGAGCGCACAACTTCGGATGCCTGTCGGGCGCTTTCCGAGAAAGCGTTGGCCAAGGCTGACGCTTTTTGGGCGTCCGCTACGCGCTTGCGCGTCAAAGCTTGATTGAGCAATGCGACAACTATCAGAATGCCTCCTCCCACAATTGCAAGCCAGCCAAGCCAAGGATGAAAGATGAAAATCGCGGCAAGAAACAATGGCGTCCATGGTATGTCCAACACGGCCAAAAGTACGGGAGAACTGCACAGTGTTTGAATAGATTCAAGATCACGCAGGGCCGTCGCAGGGGTAGATCGGGCACGCGGGTGAATCGATTGTCTGAGTGTCGCTTCGAAGACTCTTTCATCCAGTTCAGTTTGCAGCCGCGCTCCAAATCGCGCGACGATGCGGCCGCGGGCATAGTCAAGTAGGGCCATCAGGCCATATAGCAGAGCCACCAGCAAGAACAGCGCAGTCAGCGTTTCTTCAGATCGCGATCCTAGAACGCGGTCATAAACCTGAAGCATAAATAACGGGCCTGTGAGCATCAGAATATTTACAAAGATGCTGAACAGGAAGGCCACGCCGATGTATCGAAGGCCATTGTTTCGCGCCGCTTGAAGTTCGTGGCGTGCCTGAGGCATTTGGCTTAGACGTGTCATATTTAAGATCAGACTTTAATGGGCTCACAAAACGCGTTCGCGATGCTTGATTCCCGGGTTTAATTGCTTCCGAACATTGACTGAATTTTCAGCCTCTTATCAGCTTCAGCCCATGTGTCCGGTCATTCGGTCCCCACATTCTGCAAAGAGTTTTGGGAGCTTTCTCGAAGGAGCTAAATACATCTTCGATTTGTGTCTTCAACACTCCCTAGTTCTTGTATTGCGGAAAATCGCCAAACTTTTTGATACTCAGCGACTTATCGCCTGCAACACACCGGGGCGGGTTTGGTTATGCTAGTATTATGTTTGGAGCCAACCCAACTGCGGACGTGCCGATGGTTTTCAACCCACGATCATCTGTTTCATTTTCAGTGCCTCATATTCCAACTCGTTGAGGCGAAACTGAACCACATCTCCAATTGTTATCATCCCGCACAAGTTTCCGTCCTTCAATACTGGCATATGTCGGAAGCGCCCCTCGGTCATACGCTTCAAGACGTCCATTAGAAAATCCTCTGGTGCGCAGCTTTGAACTTTCGTGGTCATCAGATCAGAAACGGACTGAGGCAAGGTCTGTCCAGGCGTCTCGGCCATGCGTCGCACGATATCCCGTTCAGAAAGGATACCCTGCAGCGCGCCATTCTGATCCGTGACGACCAAGGCGCCGATACGTTTTTCCTTCAGGAGTTTTACGACTTCATGAATAGTCTCTCCCGGGCGGACGGAAAACACATCGCCTCCCTTTCCTTCCAAGAGCTTGGCTACGGTCGTCAATGAGTGTGACAAATTAGATTCAACGGTTTGGCTGTAGGTGGTGGTCTCGGCCTTGTCGCCACGCTTGGGCGCTTGGTAAGAGCTTGGGGCCATTGGCTGGTCTCCTCCTGTACCGGTTCGAATTCTTGTGTCCACCTTACCGCTGGTGGGCGATCTGTATAGTGGGCAAATGCGTCACAAAATGTCAGAGTACTGTGAATCAAGGGAAATCTGAATGCTGCAAAATCTTCACCTTACTTCGCTAAGTGGTGTTTTGATCGTTTTCTTGGTCGTTGTCTGCGGTCACCGCTTTCGCCAAGCATGGAAGGAGCAAACGCCGGGCTGGCAGATTCGCGCTTGGCTATATGGAGTACCAGCAGCGCTAGGTTTGATAGCGCTGGGATTCCTTCCTTTCGACCACTGAGTGTTGTTTGACTCCGCAAATATGCGCTGTCATATGCCGAGTGCATTAGTCTCTGGAGTAAGTTTATGCGCCACTGGTTCGCTTTGGTCTTTCTGTGTCTGACTGCCGGCTGCCTGTTCGACAAGGAGTCCGAGGTGGTTCGCCTGTCGGGCGAGACCATGGGAACCACTTACAACATTATTGCCATCGGCGACAATCTGGACTCGGAAACGTTGTCTCAGTCGATCAAACAAACCCTTGCAGCGGTTATTGCAAAGATGTCGAACTGGGATCCAAATTCTGAGGTCTCAACTTTTTCGACATCCAACAGTACTGCTCCCGTCAAAGTCTCCGCCGAATTTGCCCGAGTGATGGCGGCGGCCAATGAAGTGCACGAACAAAGCGGTGGTAAGTTTGATGTAACTCTTGGGCCGTTAATTGAACTCTGGGGGTTTGGCCCTCGCAAGCCCGATGATCCGGTTCCAAGCGACCAAGCCATTTTGGCTGCGCTTGAACACGTTGGGCAAGGGTCGCTTCTCCATTTGGACGAGTCAACATTAATGCTTGCCAAGACAGACGGCAGTGTGGGCATCAATTTGTCGGCTATTGCCAAAGGTTTTGGTATCGATGCAGTGGCTGCTACTTTGGATGCCGCCGATGTCCACGATTACATGGTCGAGATCGGCGGTGACCTTGTGGCAAGGGGTGAGAATGACAAGGGAAAGCCGTGGCAAATCGGTATTGAAAAACCGGAGCCCGGCGCGCAGGCAGTGCAACTGGTCGTGCCTGTTAGTGACTTGGGACTAGCAACATCGGGCGACTATCGGAATTTTTTCGAGCAGGATGGGGTTCGATATTCGCATATTATCGACCCGACAACCGGTCGTCCGATTACGCACCACACCACTTCAGTGACGGTTGTATCCGAAAACGCGATGATGGCGGATGCTTGGGCAACTGCGATGTTGGCCTTGGGATTGGATGACGGTATGAAAGTGGCCGAAAAATTCGATCTTGCCGTCTTTTTTATTGCTCGGGATGTGACAGGCGACGATGAAGCCTATATCACGGTGCAAAGTAGTGCATTCAAGGAAGTGCTGGGCCGAAACTGACCGGGGTAAGAACTAAGATGAGCACATTCGTATTGGCATTCTCTTTGTTGTTGATCATCGTCGTGGGCATGTCTTTGGGCGTCATGCTGATGGGTAAGACGATCAAGGGCAGCTGCGGCGGCCTTAATGCAATATCGGGGGCGGACAAATGTGTCGTATGCCAAAAGGACATCGATCCGGACAGTCCGCTGAGGGACAAACTGCAATGCCCGCGTGCACGTAAAAAGTTGGAAGAGATGGAGAGTGAAGCTTCCGTCTAACGCATCGAGTCTGCATGCGGTACGCTGGGCGCAACAGCATTTTCGTAAGGGTCGTTATAGCCAATCGCCAAACGTTGATTTACAATTCAGTTAGCATGTGAAGTAAATCAATTCGGATGGAGATCATGGTCAGGCCGAAGAACATTCTTTTTATTATGTTCGACCAGCTGCGCTGGGACTATCTGAGCTGTTATGGCCATCCGCATTTGCAGACGCCGAACATTGATCGTCTGGCCTCGATGGGCGTTCGATTCACCCGAGCGTATATCCAATCCCCGATCTGCGGCAGTTCACGCATGTCTACGTATACCGGACGCTATGTGCATTCCCATGGGGCCTCGTGGAACGGCATTCCCCTGAAAGTCGGTGAAGTGACAATGGGCGACCACCTGCGGGAAGCCGGAATGGAATGCTGGTTGGTCGGGAAAACGCATATGAGAGCAGATGCCGAGGGGATGGCTCGGCTTGGATTGGAGCCTGATAGCCTGATCGGTGCCAGAGTGGCGGAGTGCGGATTTGACGTGTTCGAACGTGACGACGGCATGCTTCCCGAAGGGCCCGACGGTTACTATGATGCGAATGGTGCCGAGAACTACAATAAGTACCTTCGCGCCCTCGGTTACGAGAGCGACAACCCATGGCATGACTTTGCCAACTCAGGACTGGATGAAAACGGAAACGTTTTGTCAGGCTGGTTCCTGAAACATTCCCAGAACCCGGCGAACATTGAAGAGAAACACAGCGAAACGCCCTACCTAACGACACGAGGTATGGAGTTCATGCAAGGTAACGAGGGCCCGTGGGGCCTTCACCTCAGCTATATCAAACCGCATTGGCCCTATGTCGTACCCGAACCTTATGCGTCAATGTATGGTCCAGAGCATGTATTACCCGTAAACCGTTCGGATTCCGAACGACAAAATGCGCACCCAGTGCTGAAGGCGTTCATGGATACCAAGGTGGGAGAGGCTTTTTCGCGCAAGGAGGTGCGAGATGCGGTAATCCCGGCTTACATGGGCCTGATCAAACAAGCGGATGACCAGATGGGTCGGCTGTTCGACTGGATGGAAGAAACGGGACGGATGAAAGACACGGTGATCGTTCTGACTTCGGATCACGGCGATTTCCTTGGGGACCACTGGATGGGGGAAAAGACTTTCTTCCATGATGCATCGACCAAGGTTCCATTGATCATCTTCGATCCGTCCGACGAGGCGGATGATACTCGTGGATCGGTTTGCGATGCGCTGGTGGAATCTATCGATCTCGTCCCAACGTTCGTTGAAGCTGCCGGTGGGCATATTGCGGATCACATCCTTGAAGGCGAAAGCCTGCTGCCAATTCTAAGGAGTATGAGAGGCGACACAAAACGCGACTACGTCATTTGCGAGTATGACTACTCTGCTTCACCAGTCGCCGACATTTTGCAGGCGGATGTTCGCGATGCCGTGATGTTCATGGTTGCAACGGAAAAATGGAAGCTGATCCACTGTGAAGGCGGTCATCCGCCCATTCTATTCGACCTCGAGAACGATCCAAATGAACTCGTGGATCTGGGAAAGTCCGAAGCCCACGGGGACATCATTAGTGCGATGTATGACCGTTTGTTCGAATGGACGCGCCGCCCGTCACAAAGGACCACAAGAACACGCGAGCAACTGATCGACATGAGAACAAAAAGCCGAGGACGCGGTGTGATGGTCGGAATCTACGATGAGAATGAAGCCCCACTCCACTTGACCGTCAAATACCGGAAACGAAAAGCGAGGCCGTACAAGAGCTATTTGAAATGATATTCTAGTGGTTTGAGCAAGACGGACGAGTCCGTTTTGGGATTCCCTCTGCCTTGGGGTTGTGCGTGTCTACAAACATGCGCACCGGTGTCAGTTTCAGCCTCTCGTCGACCGACCGTCACCGATTGGATGCGATCGTTTCGAATGGCAACAGCCCCCAGAAGCATGTCTGGCGGGCCCGGATCATTCTTCTGAGCGACAACGGGCACGGCACAGCGGCGATCATGTCGGAGACAGGCAAGTCCAAGACCTGCGTCTGGCGCTGGCAGGAGCGCTTCGTGGAGGAAGGCGTCGAAGGTCTCCTGCGCGACAAGACACGGCCACCGGGAACCCCGCCAACGCCGGCAGATAAGGTCGCTGAGATCGTGCGGCTGACCCAGAAGCCGCCGCATGAGGCCACGCACTGGACGCTCAGGGTGATGGCCAAAGTTGCCGGGGTGGCGCCTTTGACGGTACGTGGCATCTGCAAGGCGCATGGCCTCAGCCCGCATCGCTGGCGCGCGTTCAAACTCTCGAAGGAACTTCGTAGACAAGCTGATCGACATGGTGGGGCTGTATGTCGACCCGCAGGCGCACGCGGTGGTGCTTTCGGTCGATGAGAAGTCACAAATCCAGGCGCTGGATCGCACACAACCGGGCTTGCCGATGAAGAAGGGGCGGGCCGGCACGATGACGCACGACTACAAGCGCAACGGAACCACCACACTATTTGCAGCGCTGAACGTGCTCGACGGAACCGTGATTGGTCGGAACATGCAGCGTCATCGCCATCAGGAGTTCATTCGCTTCCTGAATGACATTGAGCACCGCGTGCCCTCAGGCAGGGAGGTCCACGTGATCCTGAACAACTACGCCGCGCACAAGCACGCCAAGGTCCGCACCTGGCTGGAGAGGCATCCGCGCTGGACCTTCCACTTCGTGCCCACAAGCTGCTCCTGGCTGAACGCGGTCGAAGGTTTCTTCGCCAAATTGACCCGGTGCCGCCTGCAACGCGGCGTGTTCCACTCACTCGTCGATTTGCAGGCCGCCATCAACCGCTTCATCGCAGAACACAACACGACCGAGGCCAAGCCTTTCCGCTGGACGGCCGACCCCGACCGGATCATCGCCGCGCGAAACCGTGGGTTCCAGACCTTGGCTTCGGGCCGATAGGTCGATCGAAGTCTGACAGAAGTCGTCAGATGACGGCTTGGAGCCCAAGGCGGCCAAATGTGCTAAGGTCAAATGGCCGCAAGAGGGGATGTTGGCTTTGGTGACTTATGTCAGAACTAGATAGTCAATGGATCGACATTCCGGACGAGCGTTTGCAGCGCTTCGAAGCGATGTTCCGGTGGAGCGAAGAGACCGCCCATTACTATGATGGCGCGTGTCTCGCCCCTGGGCTTGATATTCTGGATTTTGGCTGCGGCCCGGGACATCAAGCAATCGAATTTGTCGACCGAGTTGCCCCTGACGGTCATGTTCATGCTGCCGACGTAAATGAAGATTTTCTCGCGAGTGCTCGATCAAAGGCAGAACAGGCAGGAATTGCCGATCGCATAACCACGCACCTATTGACCGATGAAGATGTGCCCTTGCCGACGGCAAGCGTCGATCGAGTCATCGTGCGAAACACGCTTATTCATGTACCCAAGCCAGAGGCGAATTTGGTTGAGTTTCGGCGTGTGCTGCGTCCGGATGGGAGGCTTCATATGATCGAGGGTGACCGGCGTCTTATGGCCGTCGAACCTCTTGAAATGAGAGAATGGAACGATCTCATCGAAGCGGCGGCTTGGGCCTGGGAACAGCCCGTCATCGGACGTCGGCTTCATGCTCTGGCACGACGTGCGGGCTTCTCCGATATCAAGGTCCAAGTCGTTACTGCAGCCGACACGACCGGCCGGTTGCTTGGCATGATCCGTACGATCGGCGAATATGCGATCGAGGGCGGGATGTCAGCACAGCGTGTCGCGACACTCTTGAAAGATTTGGAAGGTGCCGCCGTGGACGGGACCTATTTGGCAGTGTCTCCGCAGTTTGTAGTCACCGCGTGGACACAAGCCTGACCTCGCGGTATCATTCTTACCTCCGACCTTCGCCGAGGGGCGTGCGACAGAGTTCGCGATGTCTGATTCTGACCATTAGAGCATGATCTCCAGCTAGCCTACTGATCAATGGGCTTCTAGCCTATTAGTCTTTCTTGAAAGCGTCCCTCAGTGCAGCGCCAAGTGCACCAGTGCTGCCGATCTCTTCGGGGGCACTCCTGCGCTGATGGTTTGTTGCTGAGCTGCCTTTGTTCGATGCCGGACCGCGTGCCGACCGATCTCTCTCAGCAACAGCCCCGCCATCCTTCCGCATGGTTAGACCGATGCGCTTTCGAGAAACATCTACCTGAACCACACGCACCTTTACAACTTGGCCCGTTTTTACCACCTCGCGCGGGTCTTTGACAAACCGATCGGCCAACTGGCTGACGTGAACCAGCCCGTCTTGGTGAACGCCTATGTCAACAAACGCACCGAACGCCGCGACGTTCGTTACAGTACCTTCTAGAACCATACCAGGTTTGAGATCGGTGATTTCTTCAACACCGTCGGCGAAGGAGGCAGTAACAAAACTCGGGCGTGGGTCGCGACCGGGTTTTTCCAGTTCTGACAAGATGTCTCGCACTGTTGGCAAGCCAAAGGTGTCATCGACGAATTGCTCGGCGCGTAAAGTCGTGAATGCTCCGCCACTGCCCATAATCTGCCGAATGTCTCGGCCGCACGCCTTAACGATGCGGCGGGCAACAGCATAGGCTTCGGGATGCACGGCGGATGCGTCGAGCGGTTCGTCTCCATCCGGGATGCGAAGGAAACCGGCACATTGTTCGAATGCACGCGGGCCAAGGCGGGCGACTTTCAACAGTTCTTTGCGTGTTCTGAAAGCACCATTAAGGTCCCGATGTGCAACGATCGCCTCGGCCAGCCCAGGGCCCAAACCGGACACGTGTGAGAGCAATTGTGCAGACGCCATGTTCAGGTCGACGCCCACGGCGTTCACGACGTCTTCAATCACGGCTTCCAGTGATTGACCCAAACGATGCTGATCCACGTCGTGCTGGTATTGACCGACACCGATTGACTTTGGTTCAATTTTGACCAGTTCGGCCAATGGGTCTTGCAGTCGGCGAGCGATTGAAACGGCGCCGCGCAAGCTGACATCAAGATCCGGAAACTCTCGTGCCGCAAGTGCCGAAGCAGAATAGACGGAGGCACCGGCCTCGGACACCACAACTTTAGTTGGACCTTTTACCGAATTCGGCAGTAGTTTCAACGTGTCTGCGACCATTCGCTCTGTTTCGCGACTGGCAGTTCCATTGCCAATAGCGATGAGTTCGATCTTATGTTCGGTAATCAGCTTGAAGATTGTGGTTTGCGCCCCACGCAAATCGTTCTTGGGCTGGAACGGATAGAGCGTCTCTGTGGCGATAAGTTTACCGGTCGCATCGACGACTGCGGCCTTGACGCCGGTTCTGATCCCTGGATCAAGGCCGAGTGTCGGACGTGCGCCCGCCGGGGCTGCGAACAGTAGATCCTTGAGGTTGCGCGCAAAAACCTGAATGGCTTCTTCCTGTGCGCGAGTTCGCAGATCTGCCATGAGTTCGACCATCATCGACAACGAAAGTTTCACCCTCCAACTCCAACCGGAAACTTTGCGCAACCATTGGTCACCGGGGCCATCGTCCCGTGTTTCCAAATGAGCTGCCACCATCGCCTCGGCGCGTGCAGCGCCGCTTTCCGGCTCGGGCGCAATATCCAAAGTTACGATGCCTTCTTTCGATGCTCGCAGCATCGCTAGCGCCCGGTGAGACGGCACATTTGCCCATAACTCAGTATGGTCGAAATAGTCGGAAAATTTCGCACCTTCCTTTTCCTTGCCGTCGATCACTTTTGACGTCAGAAATGCTTCTTTCTGCATGAAGCTGCGCAATTTCCCCAGAAGACTTGCATTTTCGGTTAGTCGTTCGGCGACGATGTCCCGGGCACCATTCAATGCGTCCCTGGACGTTGGCACTGCTTCGGTTACATAGCCTTCCGCCAGCTTTTCCGGGTCGGCGCTGCGGTCAGACAAGATGGCATCGGCCAGAGGTTCGAGCCCGTTTTCTCTAGCAATCATGGCCTTGGTGCGGCGTTTAGGCTTGTAGGGCAGATATATATCTTCAAGCTGTGCCTTGGTGTCGGCTTGTGCGATGGATTTCTTCAGATCGTCTGTGAGTTTCCCCTGATCATTTATCGAGTTCAGGATCGTTTCACGTCGTGCTTCCAGTTCTCTTAGATACGACAGCCGGTCCGACAGAATCCGCAGTTGAGTATCGTCCAGCCCACCTGTCACCTCCTTCCGGTAACGGGCGACGAATGGCACGGTGGCTCCTTCGTCCAGCAACTTGACCGCTGCGCTCACCTGTTCAGGGCGGGCACTGATTTCGGTGGCAATTGTGCGGGCGATCCGGTCCAAACCTGTCTCCTTGAATCAAATTAGAGGAACTTCTTAGCCAGTGCCTTGAAGGAGGGAAAGAGACGGTTGCACCGATCACGGGAAAAAGAAGCCGGCCTAGATCTCTGAAGCAGGAATCTCACCCAGGCGACTGAGTTTCACTTCAGCGATTTTAGATAAGCGGCGATTGCGGCGCGATCTTCGGGGGTGAGTTGCGAGGTGTTCTTTATAACTGCAACCATGTGCCCTCCGGCACTGTCAAAGTCCGGAGTAAACCCGGTTTCGAGGTAGTATGCGATGTCCGCAGCGCTCCACGTCAACTTATCCGGCGTCAGGGCAGGGATACGCCCTTCGCCGGTCGGATTGGGGGCGCCACCCAACCAAACGTTTTTCTTCAGGCCGCCCAACGCATCCCGAGGTGTATGGCATTCGCCGCAATGTCCCAGTGCTTCAACCAGCATGCGACCACGTTCAACTTCTGCTGTGGTGACCTCGGGCATAACCCAGTCGGCGGAAAATTTGAGCCGTTTCCATAGCCCCAACCCTCTGCGAACCGAAAATGGAAACGTGATTTCGTGCGGTAGGCTTGCGTCATCAGCTTCGGGGAGTGTCCGCATGTAGGCCCAGAGATCGGTAATCTGTTGATCCGTCATGCGTGTGTACGAGGTATAGGGGAACGCAGGATAGTAGTGCTGCCCGTCCGGTGAAACCCCATATCTCAGAGCGGTTGCGAAATCCGCTAGGGACCAATCACCAATTCCAGCGGATGGGTGCATGGAGATATTTGGTGCCAGGAATGTGCCAAAATCAGAGGGAAACCGTTGTCCTCCGGACAATATCAACGAATCCTCCGAGCCTGGCGATTGATGACATGACGAACAGCCCGCCGCGAGGAACACTGTTTTCCCGGCCACTGCATCACCTTCTTTTTCGGAAAATGCCTCAGAAGAGAGGCGCTCAGGCGCAGTGAGCAAAAAGAAAACAATGGCGGCCAAAACGGCCGCCAAAGACAGCGCTAGGACACCCCGGCGCATATAGAGCTAGTTCTGAGGTACACGGAAATCGTCGTGGCAACCTTTACACGTGCCTCCGACGGCTCCGATCGCTGCACCAATCTCGGCTGCACCTTGTCCAGCTGCAGCTTGCATCTGCACTGCGGCAGGGGCAAACGCAGCCCACTTTTCCTGGAACCCTGCGGAATTGCTCCAGATCTCAGGCTTGGCTCTTGTGCCCTCATTGGCTCCGGCTTCCGAGCCCTCAGGCCAATTGGTCAACTGGTTTATATTTGAAATCGCGACAAGATTGTCTGCTGCTGCTTGCGCCAAACCAGCATCATATTCCAACTCGCCTTTGGCCATCGCACCGAGAATGCTGATGTTTAATGCCTGCATTCGCATCTGGCCTTGCCTCGCATTTATGGCCGACGAATAATCTTGGGCTTGTGCAATCCCGGTACTTAACAAAGTCGCTATCGTGATAGTTAAAAAGGTCTTTTTCATGTGTCGTCCGCCTCTCCGGTCGTTTGACCTGTTAAACAATAGAGCGTTTTTTGAAATTGCCATAGCAACTTCTGCGACCGGTCCGGTATCAGGGACCTCCAATAGGAGCGCGCATGCAAGTCGGGGTTCATGGCCTGTCGCACCGGTCCGGTCAATATGAGCCTGCGACAATCCAGTTCTCAGCCAAACCGACCAAGGTCTGAGAAGGTTGTTCTTCGGTCAGGACCAGAGTCGGAGATCGAGGCAGAAATGGTCCGAAGCAGACCAATTCGAGGATAACACGGGACAAAAGTCTGATTTCCTAGAATTCAATACATGCTCAAATTGCCAGAGAGACGGCTATACCCGTCGGTTTTCGCACTGGCAGAAGGAGAAAGACGGATGAAACAGGCGACGAAATTGGCTTTGACCACAGCCCTATCAGCAACACTGGCAGCAATTCCATTGACCATAACCACTAACGAGCGCGGGTTTGTAACCTTATCCGTGCCAGTAGCATGGGCGAAGGATGGTGAGAGCGGCGGAAACAGTGGCCCCGGTGGTGGAGGGGATAGTGACGGAGGAAGCAGTGGATCTGGCAGCGGCGGCGACGACAGTGACGGCGGGAATAGCGGGCCTGGCAGCGGCGGCGACGACAGTGACGGCGGGAATAGCGGGCCTGGCGGCGGCGGTGACGATAGTGACGGCGGGAATAGTGGATCTGGCGGCGGCGGCGACGACAGTGACGGCGGGAATAGCGGATCTGGCAGCGGCGACGATGATAACAGTGGGCCTGGAAACAGTGACGATGATGATCGCGACAGCCGAAGCTCGCGAGATGATGATGACGACGATGGACGTCGCGGAAGGAAGGGCCGAGGATTGGACGATGACCCGAATCATCATGGGCGCGAAGTGACTTTTGCGGATGGATCGAAGATCGAAATCGAAAATGGCCGGTTCGAACGGAAGAACGCGCTTGGTCGCACGGTCGAAGAACGCCCTGCGACGCCCCAGGATTTTGAGAATTTGGCGAATGCTCGCAGTACACAGGCGACGGCGCCCAGAGGAGCTGCCAGCCGAGCAAAAGGTGGCGGCACGGTAGCCAGTTTCGAGATCAGCGGACGGAATATTGAAGTCAACTATGTGGATGGGTGGAAAGAAGAAATCGAGAATGGGCAGTATGAGTTGAAAGACGCCAACAACAACACTGTGGTTGAACGGACAGCAACACGGCAGGACAGAAGCCGGTTGTTTGGTGCGTTCGAATAGCTTTCATAATTTGTGAAGTTGGTAAAAGTGCCTGGAAAACGGGTCGGTAACCGGTTTCTATATGGACAGACTAGAGGACCTGATCGCGTAGTTGGTCAGGTCCTTTGGCAAGTATCTGGTTGCACCAGTTTTGGCGCCCTTTCTCGAACTAGAACATGAAATCCAAAATACGTAGAGCAAGAACAAGAAGCATGGTTTTCGCTTCCTGCCTGCGAAACACCGCCGAAAGGTGCGCAGTTGCCGTGCCCAACGGATCGGACCGTCAATGAGATTGTCAGGTTCTAGTGCATCAAACCGAACCGCCCATTTCGGGCAGAGTTTTCAAACGTTTTCCACTCAGGACTGGCCGAGGTGGTGGGCCTTTCAACGCGTGTCGGAAGTCAAAAAGAAACAACATCCACCCTAGGCACCAGAAACACGCAGCCCAAAAGAGAAAGTTACTGGAAGATGGCAAGACCAGCACAGAGGCTCTTGTAATGGTGGCAAGCCAAATCAGGGCGACTGCGGCAATAAATACTCGGCTGGCCTTCAGATTGCCGTCTCCGATATGGGACGAAGCTCGGCCCGAAATGGCCATGATAAGTCCCGCCATCGCGCCCATCGTCAAAATGTGCAGCGCGGTGGTTTTGTCCAAAGGCCATTCGAATGCTTTAATAGAACCCATCACTGCCAAGCCAAGTGGAAGAAACAAAAAAGACCCATGCAAGGCGACTAGGAGCGGGTTCCCGAGGACTCTGTGGGTTTGCCACTTACGCATGGACACCAGGATCAAGAGTGAGGCAACCATAAGAGCAACGCCCTCAGCACGCTCTCGCTCGACTAGGAAGAATGCGAATGCGATTAGCAGGAAGGCAATGCTGGCGTATCTGTTTCGGGTGCCTTCGAACACGGTGACACATTCGCACGATCGCGACATCAGCCAGTTTCGGGTAAAGGCGGGTATTGCTGTACTGCCGATGTTCAGGATCATCAACGCAAACAACAAAATCATAACATGCAGTACCGACGAGCTGGTCGCGAAATTACCCCATGAGGCGCCAGCTAAAAGGGCGCCGTCCAATCCGGACATGGCAAGCACCGCGATGCAGTAGAAAGATCTTCGGTAGGCCTTCGCGGTCACAATGCCTTGGAAAAGTAGGCCTGCCAGTACAAGAAAATACCCTGAATTCGCGATGACAACGAACAATGATGGCAGCCAATCTGCGGTTGCCATTGTGAATCGTGCCAATACCCAAAGACCAACCAGTAATTTCAGACGCCACCCGCAAATCGGATCGGCGCCGGTCCACGAGGGCAAGGCGGTGAGCAAATATCCACCTGTGGCGGCTCCTGCAAATCCAAAGATTAGTTCGTGAGCGTGCCAAAGCGAAGGGGATGGAAAGACCGGCGCGGGAATGCCAATCAAGGGGCCAAGCGGCCACCACATTACCGACAGGAGCGCTGCGAGTATGGCCGCGAGAAACAGCGGTCGGTAAGGGGCGGCTAAAACCTGAGCAAATAGAGTATCCGAACCGCCGTAGTGAGAATTCATACCGCGTTAATATCGGCACCGGACCAACTCAAACCGGTATCGCCTGTAAGGAAACCGTCGCTAAATCTGATACCAGGGTTTTGCGCCGAAATCTCCTCCGTAAGGCCCACGGCCGATGTCTCACCTTCCAGCAAACGACGATACCCCTTGCACAAATTGGTGAAACCCTTCGATTGTGGAGATAGGCGCAGCGCAGAGACCGCGCAGTCTGCCAATAGCCCAATCTGGTTGGCAGCACAGGCATATGTCTCGGACAGGGTCTGCACTCCGTTCATAGCCAGAAACGGTTGATCGTCCAATGTTCGAACCTGCAGGCCATCGGGGTCATCTTCGCAGGCATATTGGCAATTGTCTTTAATCCGCCCATGCAAGCGCGCATGATAGCATCGACCAGACATGGCCAAGGGTATGCGCCCATGCCCCCAGATTTCGATCGCAACACCGAGTTCCTGAGCCTTGTCCGTCAAGCGCCGCACCGAGTTCAGAGGCAGTTCAGGCGGCAGGCAGATGCGGGTTGCACCGCGCTTGGCGAGCCATGACAGCGTACCCTCGTTATAAACATTGATCAAAGGACCGACATGAAAGTCGACGCCTTTCGGCAGGTAAGCCAGCGCAGTCAGGTCATTGACCTCGACAGCCGCGCCCAATTCGGCTAGCTCGGCAGTCAATTTCCGTTCACGTTTTAATGTCACAAGCGCAAGGCTGGTGAGTACCACCTGTTTCCCCGCTTCTGCTAACGTGGTCATCGCTGCCGGGATCTGGTCTTGGTAGAATGGCAACCGTTTAGAGCACACGAGTTCACCCAGAACGACCCTGTCCACAGGTGCCGTTGCAAGATCAGAATAGAATTTGGTCCAGTCCTCTGTGGGCCAAAAGAACTGATTTGGACCAACCGTGAGTTCCATGGCGTCACCTCCATGTTTTTTTATAGGCGCCAGTAGTCATGGCCTGGCCTTCTGACAGGCTTGCCAACATGCCGACAGGCAGCGGCCTGCCTTGTTCGAGCGCGTCGACGGCAGCGCGGAAGTTTCGAACGACCTGGGCCACGTATGAGCGAGAGCGTTGGCGACCCTCGATTTTTAGGGCCGTGACGCCCGCCTTTTTCAACTGGGGAATTAGTTGTTCGGCATTCAAGCTGACCGGGTCTTCGAAAAGATGGCCTTTTTTTTCGCCTGCGCTGAAGCACCCTTTGCACAATGTCGGGTAAGGGGCCGGTTCACCCCTGCCTGCCCGGTGGATGGTAAAACCACCAAGACGTGCATCCAAAACGCCGTTCTCTTCGATGTACTCAACATGGCTGGCTGGTGAACAAACCCCGTTCATGTTGGGCGATTTTCCGGTCGCGTAAGAAGACAAGGAGCACCGGCCTTCGGCCATCACGCAGAGCCCGCCAAAGACGAATACTTCGGTTTCGACGTCAATTTCTGAATTTATCGCGGCAATTTCGGGTACGGAAAGGACGCGCGGTAGAACAACCCGTCTCACTCCGAACTCACTGGCATAGAAGTTGATTATGTCGGCGTTGGCAGCGGCCGCCTGAACCGAGAGGTGACGGCGCAATTGAGGAAAATTAGCGGCCGCGTAGTCCAACAGGCCTGGATCGGCCAGGATCACGGCATCGGCACCTGCCGTTCCGGCGTCTAACACAGCGCGGTGCCAGGTGCTTTCTGCCCCTGCACGCGGATAAGTGTTGATTGCGACCAGAACTTTTGCTCCATGCGCATGTGCAAAGGACACGCCTTCACGCATTTCTTCTCGACTGAAATTCAGGCCGGGGAAATTCCGGGCGTTGGTTTCATCTGCAAAGCCGCAATAAACGGTGTGTGCTCCGGCCTTAACGGCTGCACGCAACGCGGCCGGTGTTCCTGCGGGGCATACGATTTCCATTACCACGATAAATTCTCCTCGGGTCGCGAGAGAAACAAACCCGTCCTACGTTCGGTCAGTGCAATCAGACGCAGAAGTGGAGTTGAAAATGGCCCTGAAAAACGCGCGCATTCCTGTGCTAGATCCAGTTCTTCTTCATCTATCGCATTGCGCAAAGCCAATGCGGCTGCCGTGTCGCCTTCGATCGTCAAGTCTCTGGAAAAAAACAGCGCGTCACCGTCGTATGCGCCATGGACAAGGCCTAGAAGTGCTGCAAGTGGCCCTGAAATTCGAGCGTCGCCATTGCACCTATTGTGCAAGACACGCACTCGCGGTTTGCCGCCATTTGGTTCCATCAGAATACAGATAGGCAGATCAGTGGGGTCCAGGACAAACCGCGACGAAACGTGTTCGCCCAAACGCCGGAACATGCCCGGGTGACGCTTTGCCAAGGCACGGGTATAGCTGGTCAGGGACAGCGATAGCGGGCCAAGGGGTATGACCCTTAGCGCCCGTCCCAATGCCGGTGGAAACCGTGGGATGATCGGGGAGGGCTGAGGCAATGAGTGGTCCTTTCCTGCCGTGTTTGCACCTGTCCTAGTTTGATTGTGCCTCGCGTAATTTGACTGATGTCAATTCAGCTTGTGAATTCCTCTGATAGCTCGCGATCATCCGCAAAGGAGTTCCGCCATACGCGACCTGCCCCCATTTCCTGACCTGCGATCCTTTCTCGGCTGGTGCGCTGAGGCCGGGCAGTTTCAAACGGTGTCAGAGCCGGTTCCTATCCGCCATCGGATGACGGCGGTGCATCGCGTTGTTTTAGAGCAAGGCGGCCCGGTGTTGCAGTTCAATCACCCGGAATGCTCCGACAGTAGTCTTGGAGGGATGCCTGTTGTAACCAATCTGTTTGGCACGACTGAACGGGTCGCTGCGGGGCTTGGCATGCTAGAGGATAACCTGCCCAAGCTGGGAGAATTTCTTGCGGCGTTGCGCTTTCCTTCGCCACCCTCCGGCGCACGTGACGCGCTCTCGCGTTGGCCGATGCTCAATGCTGCGCTGTCAACCAGACCGAAATTCCTATCGTCTGCACCCGTTCAGGGCATTGTTCGTGAGGGTGACGAAGTCGATTTGAACGTCATTCCTGTACAGACTCATTGGCCGGGTGATGCTGGCCCGCTGATTACCTGGCCAGTTGTGTTGACTCGTCCATTCGGAACGAAACCTGAAGATATTTCGCGTTACAACGCGGGAATCTACAGGGTTCAGGTATTGGATGAGAACCGGCTGATCATGCGCTGGTTGCCCCACAGGGGTGGCGCGGCGCATCATCGGACATGGGTACTTCAAGATGAACCAATGCCTGTTGCCATTGCCCTAGGGGCCTGCCCGGCACTTTTGCTTTCAGCGGCGCTGCCGTTACCAGAGACGGTCTCGGAACTGAGTTTTTCCGGTGTGCTTGGTGGAGTTCGGCCTCGATTTGCCTCCGCAAAAACTGTTCCTCTGATGGTTCCGGCCGAGGCGGAAATCGTATTGGAAGGTTGGATTTCGCCCGCGGAGACGGCGCCAGAAGGACCCTTCGGGGATCATACCGGATACTACAACGCTGCCGAACCATTCCCGGTAATGCGGGTGACGGGAATGACCAGCCGAAAAGAACCTCTGTATTTGTCCACCTATACGGGGAGACCACCAGACGAACCTGCGATTATCGGAGAGGTTTTCAATACACTTGCCTTGCCAACGATCCGCGCGCAAATCCCGGAAATCCGTGACCTTTGGTTGCCACCTGCTGCCTGCTCCTATCGCATGGCGGTGGTGAGTATAGATAAGCGTTATCCCGGACAGGCACGTCGGGTTTTGATGTCGCTATGGGGAATGCTGCCACAATTCAGCTATACCAAGATAATTGTTGTCGTTGACTCGGACATCGATCCGTCAAACTGGGACGATATTGCCTGGGCATTGGCCACACGGATGGACCCCGCACGGGACGTGATGATCATTGATGGGACGCCCATGGACTATCTCGATTTTGCCTCGCCCAAAGCCGGTTTGGCCGGAAAAATGGGCATCGATGCGACGAAGAAAATCGATAGTGAAACCACCCGTGAGTGGGGAGAAGTTATGAGAACCGATCCGGAAGATGCGGCCTTTGCAGCCGATTTCGTGAGACGTGCTCTACCGGGGCTCATTCCATGATGCCCAGGCGCGTTGTTCTTGGGATTTCCGGGGCGTCAGGCGCCGCACTGGGTCTGTCGGTCGTCCGACAATTGGCAATACTTGGCGCCGAAACCGACCTGGTGATCAGTGCGGCTGCGGAACGCACGATTGAGCTAGAATGCGGGCAGGCGGCATTTGAAGAAGCCTGCAAGATTGCAACACGAGTCCATGACATAAACGATGTTGGTGCTAGCATCGCTTCGGGGTCGGTTCCGGTATCGGGCATGATCGTCGCACCATGTTCCATGCGAACACTGGCGGCGATAGCGAACGGATTGGACGACAATCTGCTGACCCGCGCGGCCGGAGTGCAGCTCAAAGAACGGCGGCGCTTGGTTTTGTTGGCACGCGAGGCGCCTCTGATTTTGACCCATCTACGTAACATGACCACAGCGGTGGAGCTGGGAGCAACGATATTCCCGCCCGTTCCCGCATTTTACCTGCAACCTGAATCGGTCGCCGCCATCATCGATCAAATTGCAGCACGCGCCATAGATCACCTTGGAATAACGGTTCCAATGGCGCGTCAGTGGGCCCCCGAAAAGACCACTCTTTCTGGCCTTTCCTAGTTTTTGCAGTTCCCATGTCAGGTGCGTTGTAAGCCATTGTGGTCTGACAAAATTGGACAAGAGGCTGGTTCATCAACGTCAGGCGTTGGTTTGGGATTCCGACAAACCCTCAATCTGCAGGTCGAATCCGGCTTGAATATGCGCGGTGAATGCCTCCAGTGCTTCGGTTGGGTTACCAGTTTCGATAGCTTCTACGAGATTCAGGTGGTCACCAAGGGACTTGGAAATATCGACGTTCTCGATTGCCGAAAACAGGTGAAATGCCATCGCTTTTCCCCAAATCATATCGAACATGTCGAGAAGGAATTTATTGTCAGCCTCCACCATGAAGGCCCGGTGAATGCGTCTGTTTGCAATGAAGTAATCCCGTGTGGTTGGGTCTTCGAGGTCTTCTTCGATGCGAATGAGGGCGCGCAGCCCGTCCAGGGTTTTGGCCGAAGCATTGACCGCAAGGATACGTGCGGCTTGCCCTTCGATGGCTGCACGGGCCTGATAAAGTTGCTTGACTTCATTGTGGTCCATTTGCGCGAGGCGAAACCCACCGCTAGCGACGACTTCCAGTACGCCTTCGGTCTCCAACCGCATTAACGCCTCGCGGACCGGAGTTCGGCTGATATTCAATTCTGCGGCCAGTTTCTCCTGCACCAGTCGGTCTTCTGTCGATATCTCGCGGCTCATGATTGCTTCTACGAGTTGGTCGTAAACTTCATCCGCCAGCCGTCTGCGCTGCGTTTTTATTTGTTTTAGTGCCACTCAGTGCCTCGCTTTCTTCATTGCTGAATCCTGTATTCAATAATGCAGGCGATGCCAAGCCGAATAGGGTTGATATTGCTCGTGTACTGTATACAGTATACAAAGCAAAACGAACAGGGAGTTCTTTTATGTGTGGAATCGCTGGCAGGATTCTTGCTGCTCCGGGCCAAGTCGGGGCCGATCTTGTCGCCTTGATGGATGCGCAGGAGCATCGTGGTGCCGACAGCACTGGCTTCGCTATTTACGGGGTGCCGCGAGACACCGGATACGTGCTGAGAGGTATGGGTTTTGACAAATCGCTGCAGGGATCTGACCTCGATGAATTCGAGGCAGTTTTGAAGGCAAATGGGTCCGGCTTCCTGTCCGAGCCAAAGATCGTGACGGACGCCAACAGACACTATTGCTTTCGTATGGAAATATCCGAACCGGTCAACTTGCAGGCTTGGGTTTCGGATGCGGACACACTGACCAACCGCATCGAAATTCAATCCTGCGGTCGCAGTCTGGAAATAGTTAAAGACATCGGAGGCGCCGAAGCTGTTGCGGATAAACACGGAGTTCGCGACATGATCGGTACGCACGGATTGGGGCATGCACGTCTTGCCACGGAAAGCTCTGTGCTGCCAAATGCATCGCATCCGTTTTGGGCGCGGCCATTTTCGGATGTGGCGATCGTCCACAATGGGCAGATCACGGACTATTTTTTGTGGCGCAACCGCCTGACCCGTGCCGGGTATCGCTTTCTGACTGAAAATGACAGCGAATTGATAGCCGTTTGGGTCAGTGATCAGATGAAAGCCGGTTTGACGATGGAGCAGGCACTGAAAAAGTCTATCAACTCGATCGATGGTGTTTTTACTTATATGATTGCCACACCATATGGGATCGGGTTTGCCAAGGATCGCTTTGCCATGAAGCCGCTCGTCGTTGTCAACCAAAACGGCGAGTTGGCGGCCGCCACCGAAGAACAAGCCGTGCGCCGCGTTGTTTCCGAAGAATGTGATGTCATCAATTATGACGGCCCTTCACTAACGGGCATCTGGGGTGTCGGAAACCGGAGTATGGCGGCATGAGCGAAACGGCAACGCTTACCGACGAAATCGTCATTGAAGTTGGGGACCGCCCAATCCGGGAAATCAACCGGGAGATAATGGCGGCTTGCAGTCTCGGTCAACCGATCCGTGTGACGAACACCCTTTCACGGCACAATCTTGGTATTGGCCTGCCTGACAATGTCGACATCGCATTCGAAGGTTCCGTCGGCTACTATTGTGGTGGCTTGAACACCGGTGCCAAGATTGCCATCGAAAGAAACTGCGGCTGGGCCGTGGGTGAAGGGATGGCCAAGGGTCACATCACCGTTGGTGGTTATGCAGGCATGTCCTGCGGTGCTGCCATGATTGGCGGCACGATTCACGTCAAGGGCAACGCAGGGCCACGTGTTGGCGTTGCCATGAAAGGCGGAAACATCGTGGTCGAGGGGAAGATCGGCTATCAATCCGGCTTCATGGCACATGCGGGTAAAATCATCGCGCTAGGCGGCGCGGGCGCGTCCTGCGCGGACGCCTTGTGGCAAGGAGAGGTTTGGGTCGCGGGTGAGGTCGAAAGCACTGGTGTGGACGTCAAAATCATCGACCCAACCGCAGAGGAAGTGGCAGAAGTAGACGCCATTCTGCGACCGCTAGGGCTGACTGACAGTTCTCGAAACTGGCGAAAAATGGTTTCAGGTCAGCGCCTTTGGTATTTTGAAAGCAGGGACGCAAGCGCATGGCTCATGATC